>JASLAV010000769.1 GCA_030146905.1 Lentzea sp.
GGAGGCGGAGCAAGAGACCTGGGCACGGGCCAGGGCTGGTGGGCAGCGGTGATGACGTACAACAACTCGGTGGAGTACGGCCAGAACGTGTTCAGCGGAGCTGACGCCTACGCAAGAGCAAGCGCCGCGCAATAGCAACAACGCCCGACCGGACCGCGAAGGCGAAGCCGAGCCCGCTTTGAACACCCTGGTGGGTGGGGTGGTCCCGTCACGTGTCGCACCTCAGCTCTTGCTGCACCTGAAGAAGGGTGTCAAGCGGACACGCTCTTCGTCCGCTTGACACCCTTCTTCAGGTGTGGCCCGCTCTGGTGCGGCTCGTGACGGGACCACCCCACCACCGCAACCCTCAAAGCAACGCAACTCCGCCCAAAGCAACAGGCGTGCCATCTACCTGCGCGTGGCGCGGGCCGGTCTTTGATCAGATCGTGGGGGGTCTGGGGGCGGAGTCCCCCAGGAAGCAGCCGCCAGATACGGACTCAACGCGCCCACCTACGGATTCTCCACAGAAGAACCCACCAACACCTCAGCCTCAGCCCGATCACAAGGCGGCTCAACCGGCGAGATAGCCGACGGCGCAGCAGGAAAAACCGGCTCCTCAGCCCGAGGCGCAGACGAAGGCGGAGCCCCGACAGGCGGTTCCACCGGCGCCACAACAGAACCAGGCGCCTCAACAGGAGGCCCGGGCTCCACACTGGACACGACCACAGAGGTGGTGACCACCGGCGAAGCCGAATCAGAAGGCAGAACCGGCTCTTCTTCCCCAGGCTCCCCAGGCTCGTTCCGCCCAACAGCCACAGGCTTGGCAGAACTGACCCGAACGGTCTCGGTAACGGTGGCCCCAACCACCCGAGTCTGCGTGGCGGCACGGGCAGCCCGAACCTCCCGAGTCGCCCCTTCGACCACCACGGTCTCGGTGACGGTGGCCAACGAAACTCCAGCCTCAAAAGGCTCGGTCCACCACTGGGAAGTGGGCCGGGCAGGCGGAGGTGCAGCCAACGGCGCCTCCGAAGGCGACCCGGTCAGCGCGATCAACGCGAACATGCCGCCCAGCGCCAGGAACGGCACGACGACCACGGCCCCGAAGCATCCACGGCCACTGCGCGGCTCTTCACGGTGACTCATCCAGCACACCCCCGAACGGTGAGAACTGTTCCATCTGGTTGATCGTCCACATGGAACAGTCCGTCACAGTTCTTTAGTAACACGATGGGGTGTTCATGCCAGCGGCGGCAACTCCGGAGCGTGAGCTGCGGGCGAAGATGAAAGAGTTTCCAGGGCCAGCGAGACGGCCTTCTCCAGCTGCGGGTCGCGTCCGGACACGCGGTCGGCAGGCGTCATCACAACCTCGATGTCGGGGTCCACGCCGTAGTTCTCGACCGCCCAGCCGTGTCCCTTGAAGTAGGACGCGTACCTCGGCTGGGTGACCAGGGTGCCGTCGACGAGCGTGTACATCATGTCGATGCCGATGACGCCGCCCCAGGTGCGCACCCCGACCACGGGGCCGATGCCGAGCTCCTTGATGGCCACGTTGACGATGTCGCCGTCGGAACCGGCGTACTCGTCGGCGACCGCCACTACGGGACCGCGCGGCGCGTCCTGCGGGTAGGACTCGGACGCCGTGTAGCCGCGGGCCACCGACCAGCCGATGACCTTGCGGCCGAGCTTCTCGATCACCAGCTGCGAGGTGTGGCCGCCGCCGTTCTCGCGGACGTCCAGCACCAGGGCCTCGCGGGTCAGCTCGACGCGCAGGTCGCGGTGCAGCTGGGCCCAGCCGGCGCCCATCATGTCGGGCACGTGCAGGTAGCCCACGCGGCCACCGGACTTCTCGTGCGTGAACGCACGGCGGTTGGCGACCCAGTCGTGGTACCGCAGAGGCTCCTCATCGGCCAGTGGCACCACCACGACCCGACGCAGCTCTCCACCACCACCGGGGCGCACGGTCAGCTCGACGGGCTTCCCTGCGGTTCCGACCAGCAACGGGCCGGGGCCGGCCAGACCGACCGGACGGCCGTCTACGGCCACGAGTGCGTCTCCCGCGCGCACGGCCACGCCGGGCGCGCACAGCGGCGAACGGGCGTGCGGGTCGGACGTCTCGCCCGGGATCACGCGCTCGATGACCCAGTCCGAACCCGAGCGGACCAGGTCGGCGCCCAGCAGTCCCTGACGGCGGGACGCGGGCACGCTCGGCGCCGAGCCCCAGACGTAGGCGTGCGAGGTGCCCAGTTCGCCCTGCACCTCCCACAGCAGGTCGACCAGGTCGTCGTGGCTGCCCACCTCGGCCACCAGCGGCCGGTAGCGGTCCAGTTCGCCCTGCCAGTCGACGCCACCCATGTCGGTGCGCCAGAAGTTGTCGCGCATGAGACGCCCGTTCTCGGCGTACATCTGCGCCCATTCCAGCGCGGGGTCGACGACGACCCGCACGCGGGACAGGTCGATCTCCACGTAGTCGGCCGAGTCCTCGTCGGCCTTGCTGTCGGTCGGCACGACCCGCAGGTCACCGCGGTCCTCGACGAGCATCCGCTTGCCGTCACCGGACACCGCAAACGCTTCCGCGCTGTCCGCCAGGCACTCGGTCTTCTGCTTGCCGAAGTCGTAGCGCTCCAGCACGGTGCGCGGCGGGCGCGCGTCCGGCGAGGCCAGGTTGTCCCCCAGCACGCCGAGCAACGGCCGGCGCAGCCACAGCAGACCACCGCGAGCCGCCTTCAACGACACGTAATCGGCGGCCGCGACGGGCACCGGCACGACGCGGTCGGCGAGGCCTTCGAGGTCGACCTTCGTCACCGGCGTCTTGTCGTCGTCGTCCTCCGCGTCCTTGTCCTCGTCACCGACCGGGCGCCCGCCGTGCATCGGGGCGAACGGCGACGGCGTGGTGGCGGCCAGCGGCACGAGGTGCGGGCGGCAGCCGGTCGGGAACGACAGGTCGAACACGTGCGCGTCGTAGATCGGGTCGAACGTCCGGATCGACAGGAACGCCAGGTGCTTGCCGTCCTCGGTGAAGGTCGGCGCGAAGTCGGCGAACCGCAGCGACGTCACGTCCACGACGGACAGGTCCGCCGCGTTCACCATCTTGATGTGCCGCAACGGAGTCGGGCCGGGGTGCGACCACGCCAGCCAGGCGGAGTCCGGGGAGAACGCGAGGTGCGTGACGTGCGCGTTCGCCCCGCGGACGACCTCGCGCACCTCACCGGAGGCGATGTCCACCAGCAACAACCGGCCGTCGTGCGTGGCGACGGCGACCCGCGAGCCGTCAGGTGCGGCAGCGAGCGACATGACTCG
>JASLAV010000783.1 GCA_030146905.1 Lentzea sp.
TGCTCGCGGCCGGCGTGACGCCGAGGTCGTGGAACGCGAGCCGCCCGGTCGACGCGATCAACCGCGCGCGGTCCGACATGGGGTACGACCCGACGTGGAACGACCCGAACAAGTTCGGCACGAACGAGTCCGACGTCAAGCGCGCACTCGCGGCCAACGGCGTGTACGCGACCGTCGTGTTCAACGACCTGAACCGCGTGCTCACGCACGTCCGCAACGGCCGACCGGCGATCATGGCGGGCAACATGGTCAGCCTGCCCTGGTCGGGCCGCAACGTGCCGCACTTCCTCACCGTCGCCGGGTACGACGGGGCCTACCTGGTGCTCGACCCCGCCTCCCAGGCGATCGTCTACCGGGCGTCCGCGTCGACCCTCTCGGCGTACTTCAACCACGACCTCGGCCGCGCGGGCGTGCTGCTCTAGAACGCCTGCACGCTCTCCTGCACGGCGCCGGACGCGTCGGCGCGCAGCACCGGCGCGCCGGCGGTCAGGTCGCGCACCGCCGCGACGGAGTCGGCGTCCACCTCGCCCGAAGCGGTGACGACGGCCGCCGCCTCCAAGCCCTCGGCGCCGCTCGACACGGCCGCCGCGACGGCTGCCTGGAGGGCGGTGAGCTTGAGCGACGGCAACGCCACCGTGGTCGCCGCGTAGGTCCGGCCGTCGGTGTCGCGCACCGCCGCACCCTCCTCGGCTCCCGTGCGGGCCCGCGCCGAACGCGCCAGCGTGACGATCTTCTGGTCCTCGGGGTCGAGGTCACTCACCGGTGTTCCCCTCGCTGTCGTCGCCGTTGTTCACCGGGCGCACCAGCACCGTCGTGATGCGCATCCGCCCGCGTTCGTCCTTGCCGCCCTCGGCCCGCATCCGCAGGCCCGCGATCTCGGCTTCCGTGCCCGGCAGCGGCACGCGGCCCAGGCGCTGCGCCAGCAGGCCGCCGACCGTCTCCACCTCGTGGTCGTCCAGCTCCGTGCCGAACAACGCGTCCAGGTCGTCCACCGGCAGCCGCGCGCTGACCCGCACCGAACCGTCGTCGAGGTGCTCCACCGGCGGCCGGTCTTCGGTGTCGGACTCGTCGGTGATCTCACCGACGATCTCCTCCAGGATGTCCTCGATGGTGAGCAGCCCCGCCGTGCCGCCGTACTCGTCCACCACGACCGCCAGGTGGTTGCGCGAGAGCTGCATCTCGCGCAGCAGGTCCGCGATCGGCTTCGAGTCCGGGATGAACGACGCCGGCTTCATCACCTCGGCCACCGACGTGCCGTTCGGCTCCTCGGCCAACGTCAGCCGCACCAGGTCCTTGAGGTTCACCACGCCGACGATGTCGTCCACGCTCTCCCCGATCACCGGCACCCGCGTGTACCCGGTGCGCAGCGACAGGGCCAGAGCCTGGCGGATCGACTTGGTCTGCTCGATCCACACGATCTCGGTGCGCGGCACCATCACCTCGCGCGCGATCGTGTCGCCGAGCTCGAAGACCGAGTGGATCATCTCCCGCTCGCCCTCGTCCACGACGCCGCGCTCCTGCGCCATGTCCACCAGCTCGCGCAGCTCGACCTCGGAGGAGAACGGGCCCTCGCGGAAGCCCTTGCCCGGCGTGATCGCGTTGCCGACCAGGATCAGCAGCTTGCTCAACGGACCCAGCACGCGGCCGAGCACCCGGATCGGGCCCGCCGCGAGCAGGCTCACCGCGTACGGGTGCTGCCTGCCGAGCGTCCGCGGACCCACTCCCACCAGCACGTACGACACCACGAGCATGCTCAGCCCGGCGACCAGCATCGCCACCCAGTCGGTGGCGATGAGCCCCAGGCACACCACGGTCACCAGCACCGTCGCCGCCAGCTCGCAGCCCAGGCGCAGCAACAGCAGCAGGTTCACGTGCCGCGGCCGGTCGGCCAGCAGCTGGATCAGGTGGCCCGTGCCCGCCCGGCCCTGCCGCTGCAACGCCTCCACCCGTGCGCGCGACACCGTGCCCAGTGCCGCGTCGACACCGGCGAACGCGCCCGCCGACAACACCAACACCACGGCCAGCACCAGCAAACCGGCGGAACCGCCCATCACCTCGGCCGCCTCAGGCTGTCGGCTCGGGCCGGTCCGCGTCTTCCAGGCCGACCGCCCCGAGGAGCTTCGAGTCGGCCTCGCGCTGCGCCGACTTGCGCTCCGCCTCGGCCGCCGCGGTCCGGAAGTCGCCCAGGATGCGGTTCTGCAAGGTGAACATCTCCCGCTCCTCGGCCGGTTCCGCGTGGTCGTAGCCGAGCAGGTGCAGCACGCCGTGCACGGTCAGCAGGTGCAGCTCGTCCAGCAGGCCGTGGCCCGCCTTCTTAGCCTGGTCCTTGGCGAAGTCCGGGCACAGCACGATGTCGCCGAGCAGCGCCGGACCGAGGCCCGCCGCGTCCGGCCGGCGCGCCGAGTCCAGCTCGTCCATGGGGAACGCCATCACGTCCGTCGGGCCGGGCAGGTCCATCCAGCGCTGGTGCAGGTCCGCCATCACGTCCAGCTCGACCAGCAGGACGGACAGCTCGGCCAACGGGCTGACGCCCATTCGGTCCAGGGCGAACCGGGCGGCGGCGACGCTGGACGGCTCGACCACGCTCACGCCCGACTCGTACGCGATCTCGATGCTCACGGCGCCTATCGTCCCCGGCGCTGCCCACGTGACCGCGCACCGGGTCCGGCGTGGTGCTGGTGCCGGTCCGCCTGCTCGCCCTCGTCCTGCTCGACCTGCCACTTCTCGTAGGCGTCCACGATGTCCGCGACCAGGCGGTGGCGGACCACGTCGTTGCTGGTCAGGATGGAGAAGTGGACGTCTTCCACGCCTTCGAGGATGTCCTTGACGACCTTCAGACCGCTGCGCTGCCCGCCGGGCAGGTCGATCTGCGTGATGTCACCGGTGACCACGATCTTCGACCCGAACCCCAACCGGGTGAGGAACATCTTCATCTGTTCGGGCGTCGTGTTCTGCGCCTCGTCCAAGATGATGAACGCATCATTCAACGTACGGCCACGCATGTAGGCCAGTGGGGCGACCTCGATCGTGCCCGCCTGGGTG
>JASLAV010000808.1 GCA_030146905.1 Lentzea sp.
CTGCCGTTCTTCGCCTTCATGACGTTCCTCATCGCTGTTCCGACCGGTGTGAAGTTCTTCAACTGGATCGGCACGATGTGGAAGGGCCAGCTGACGTTCGAGACGCCGATGCTGTTCTCGATCGGCTTCATCGTCACGTTCCTCTTCGGTGGTCTCTCCGGCATCCTGCTGGCCGCGCCCGCGATCGACTTCCACGTGTCGGACACGTACTTCGTCGTCGCGCACTTCCACTACGTGCTCTACGGCACGATCGTGTTCGCGACCTTCGCCGGCATCTACTTCTGGTTCCCGAAGATCACCGGCCGGTTCCTCGACGAGCCGCTCGGCAAGCTGCACTTCTGGACGACGTTCCTCGGCTTCCACGCGACCTTCCTCGTCCAGCACTGGCTGGGCAACGAGGGCATGCCGCGCCGGTACGCCGACTACCTCGCGTCCGACGGCTTCACGACGCTGAACATGATCTCCACGATCGGTGCCTACATCCTGGGCGCGTCGACGCTGCCGTTCATCTGGAACGTCTTCCGCTCGTACCGCTTCGGCGAGGTCGTCACGGTCGACGACCCGTGGGGCTACGGCAACTCGCTCGAGTGGGCCACCTCGTCCCCGCCGCCGCGGCACAACTTCACCGAGCTGCCCCGGATCCGTTCGGAGCGCCCGGCGTTCGAGCTGCACTACCCGCACATGATCGAGCGGATCCGCAACGAGGGTCACGTGACCTTCACCGGCAAGACCATCCCGCACGAGTCCGCTCCGCCGGCGCTCTCGGAGATGGCCGCTTCCGCGCTCAAGTCGGGCACTGCCTCCGAGAAGGATGATTCGGAGCACAACAAGTAGCCTGCACTGCACAGGTTCAACGACGAGCCCCGGCTGCTTCGCGCGGTCGGGGCTCTTCGCGTCTACGAGGAGACGACCACGTGAAAACGCCCGTGCTCATCACCGTGACCGGTCCCGACAAGCCCGGTGTCTCCTCGGTGCTCTTCGCCGTTCTGACACGGCACGGCGTCGAGGTGCTCGACGTGGAGCAGGTCGTGATCAGGGGACGGCTGGTGCTCGGCGCGCTGGTCTCGACCGAGCACGACCCGGAAGGCCTCCAGGAGGCCGTGGAGCAGGCCATGGCCACCGTCTCGATGCAGGTGGAGATCGAGATCGGTGCCGACTCGAAGCGCACCGCGCGCCTGGAGTCGTCGCACGTGCTGATCGTGCTGGGCCGCCCCGTGACGGCCAAGGCGTTCACGGAGGTGGCGCGCAGGCTCGCGTCGCTGGGCGTGAACATCGACGCGATCCGCGGTGTCGCCGACTACCCCGTCACCGGTCTTGAACTGCGGGTCTCGGTCGCCGACGACACGATGGAGAACGACGGGGAGCTGCGGTCCGCGCTGGCGGAGGTGTCGGGGCGGGTGGGCCTCGACATCGCGGTGGAGCGGGCCGGCCTGACGCGGCGGGCGAAGCGCCTGGTGGTGTTCGACGTCGACTCCACGCTCATCCAGGGCGAGGTGATCGAGATGCTGGCCGCGCACGTCGGGTGCGAGGAGCAGGTGCGCGAGATCACCGACGCCGCGATGCGCGGTGAGCTCGACTTCGCCGAGTCGCTGCGGCGCAGGGTGGCGTTGCTGGAGGGCCTCGACGCGAAGGTGCTGGACGAGGTCGCCGCCTCGCTGGAGCTCACGCCCGGTGCACGCACGACGATCCGCACGCTCAAGCGCCTCGGCTTCTACTGCGGTGTCGTCTCCGGCGGGTTCACGTCGGTGATCACGGGCCTGGCCGACGAGCTGCAGCTGGACTTCTGCGCGGCGAACACGCTGGAGATCGTCGACGGCAAGCTGACCGGCAAGGTCGTCGGCGAGATCGTCGACAGGCCCGGCAAGGCGGTGGCGCTGCGCAGGTTCGCCGAGGAGGCCGGCGTGTCGCTCGCCCAGTGCGTGGCGGTCGGCGACGGCGCGAACGACATCGACATGCTGAGCGCGGCCGGCCTGGGCATCGCGTTCAACGCCAAGCCCGCGTTGCGCGAGGTCGCCGACACCGCGCTGTCGCACCCGTTCCTCGACGCCGTGCTGTTCATCCTCGGCGTGACGCGCGCCGAGGTGGAGGCCGCGGACGCCGCGGACGGCCTGGAGCTGACCAGGCTGTGATGATCCTCGACCTCATCGCCTCCCGGAACTACGGGGAGGAAAGTGAAGTCCGCGCGATGCCGATGGTGTTGCGCATCGAGCGCGTCGACCCGCCGTCCAGGACGGCGCTGCTGGAGGCCGCGGCCGCTTCGGCGGTCGCGGTGTGCCTCGACCCGCGTGCCGACGTGGGCGGGGAGTGGCACGAGGCCGTGCGCGCGTGGGTGGCCGGGCGGATCCGCAAGGTGTCGCGGCGGGCCCGCGGCGTGCAATGGGAGGCCGTGCAGGACCTGCCGGGCGTGACGATCACCGTGGACGGGGCGTCGGTCAGGTCGCTGCTGCCCGTCCTGGTGTCCGAGACGCCCCGCGAGGTCGCGAAGCTGCAGATCTCCGGGTCCGACCTGCCGGTGGACGAGCCAGGACCGGTCCCAGAGGGCGCGCGGCTGCTGTACGTGAACCCGCGTGTCGAGATGTCGGCGGGCAAGCTCGCGGCCCAGGTGGGACACGCTTCGATGCTGCTGGCGCCGAGGCTGTCGGAGACCGAGCTCAAGGCGTGGGCGTCGCTGGACTACCGCTGCGCCGTGCGGACGCCGACGGTGGCCGAGTGGGACTCGCTGGTCCACAGCGACGACGTCGTGGCCGTGCGGGACGCGGGGTTCACGGAGGTCGAACCGGGCACGACCACGGTGCTTGCTGTTTAGAACCGGGCCAACCGGGTAAATCCGCGTTCTGTGGGCTTCCTCGACGTTCTCGACGCACGCCTCGGCGACGGGCTGGAGAACCTGCTCTGCTCCCATCACGCGCGAAGACTGCGCCGACTGGGGTGGAGCGAGGTTCTCGAAGGCGACGGCGCGGGGTGGTTCACCCCGCGCCGACCTGTACAGCACGGCAACCACATCGAGGTCCTGATCGACGGGGCCAACGCGTTCCCCGTGCTCGCGAAGGCCATCGAGGGCGCGCAGAAGTACGTGCACATCGCGAACTGGCACGCGTCGCCCGACTTCCAGCTGACGCGTGAGCCGGGCGCGCCGCAGTTGCGCGAACTGCTGTCGGCCGCGGCGGAACGGGTTCCGGTGCGCGTGCTGCTGTGGGCGGGACCGCCGGTGCCCTTCTTCGAGCCGACGCGGAAACGGGCCGCAGCGGCGCAGAAGGCGTTCCTGGAGTGCGGCGCTGTCCGCTGCGAGCTCGACGCGCGCGAGCGGACCCTGCACTGCCACCACGAGAAGATCGTGATCGTCGACGACGTGGCGTTCGTCGGCGGCCTCGACATGACCGCGGTCGAGGGCGACCGCCACGACTCGCCGGACCACCCGCCGCGCGACCTCGGCTGGCACGACCACATCGCCAAGCTGGAGGGGCCGGTGGTGGCGGAGGTCGCCGCGCACTTCGCCGCCCGCTGGCTGGAGATCGCGGGGGAGACGCTGCCCTCGCCGGAGGTGCCGCCGGAGGCCGGGTCGTCGTCGGTGCAGCTGGTGCGCACGATCCCGGAGAAGACCTACGGCTTCGCGCCGCACGGCGACTTCAGCCTGCTCGACTCGTACCTGCGGGCGCTGCGGGCCGCGGAGTCGCTGGTGTACGTGGAGAACCAGTTCCTGTGGTCGCCGGAGATCACCGAGGTGCTCTTGGAGAAGCTGAGCAACCCGCCGTCGCCGGAGTTCCGGATGGTGCTGCTGTTGCCGCAGAAGCCGAGCAACGGCGCGGACACCACGCGCGGGCAGCTCGGCCGTCTGCTCGACGCCGACTCCGACGGCAGGGTGGTGGCCGCGACGCTCGTCTCGCACGGCGACGCCCCCGTCTACGTGCACGCGAAGCTGGCCATTGTGGACGACAAGTGGATGTCGGTCGGGTCGGCGAACCTGAACGAGCACTCGCTGTTCAACGACACCGAGGTCAACGTGGTGACCGACGACGCGGAGGTCGTGCGCTCGACTCGGCTGAAGCTGTGGGCGGAACACCTGGAAGGCCTGGAGGGCGACGTCTCCGGGCCCGTGCACGAGGTCGTGGACAACATGTGGCGCCCGGCCCTGGAACGCCCGGCGCGGGTGACGTCGCTGCCCGGTGTGTCCCGCCGTGCCGGAAGGTTGCAAGGTCCGTTACGCGGATTGCTGGTCGACGGCTGATCTCCGGGTCTAGCGTGGCTGCGTGGCCAACGAGGTGACGATCCCGCTGTTGCCGTGCGCCTCCATCGACGAGGTGGCCGAGTTCTACGTGATGCTCGGGTTCACGGTGACGTATCGGCAGCGGCGGCCGAACGCCTACCTCTCGGTGCGGCGGGAGGAGATCGACCTCCACTTCTTCGCCATCCCCGGCTACGAGCCCGCGGAGTCGTACAGCTCGTGCCTGATCCAGGTCGACGACCCGCGCGAGCTGTACGAGGCGTTCGCCGCCGGCATGCGCACGGTCTACGGCCGGGTGCTGCTCACGGGCATCCCGCGGATGACCCGGCCCCGCCGCGACGGGTTCCTGGTGGTGGATCCCGGCGGCAACTGGATCCGGGTGGTGCCTGCCGTGCGGGAGCGCGAACCGAGCAGGAACGGGCTGAGCCGCGCGTTGCACAACGCGGTGACGCTGGCGGGGTCGCACGGGGCGGAGCGGCAGGCGTTGAAGATCCTCGAAGGGGCGTTGGCGCGGGAGGTGCACGCCTCGGAGGAGGAGCGGGCATCGGCCCTGGAGTTCCGCGAGAAGTTGCTCGAACGCCTTGAGCTTTCCTAGCCACATCCTGTTTGCTTGAGCAAATAGCTCCGTGTCGTTTTCGCTGGACCGGGCTTAGCTTCAGGCGGTGGCTAACGAACTGACCATTCCGCTCCTCCCCTGCACTTCCATCGACGAGATCGCGTCGTTCTACGAGATGCTCGGCTTCTCGGTCACCTACCGGCAGACGCGGCCGAACCCTTACGTCGCAATGCAGCGCGAGGGCATCAACCTGCACTTCTACGAGCTGGACGGTCACGTCCCGGAGCAGTCGCACAGCACGTGCGTGATCGTCGTGCAGGACACCGGGCCGTTGTTCGAGGCGTTCGCGGCGGGAATGCGCGCCGTGCACGGGAAGGTGCTCATCTCCGGCATCCCGAGGATGACCCGGCCCAGGGTGCGCAACGACAGGTACACCGGGTTCACCGTCGTCGACCCCGGCGGCAACTGGATCCGGGTCAACAAGGCCACCACCGAGCCCGAGGCGCGGACCAAGCTCGCCAAGGCCATGGAGAACGCCGCCCGGCAGGCCGACGCGCGCGGCGACGAGCGGCAGGCGTTGAAGATCCTCGAAGGCGCGCTGAAGCAGACCGACGGGACCGAGCCGGAACTGGCGGAGGCCCAGGCCTACCGCGACGAGCTGGTCGAGCGGATCAGCGCGTCTGGGCCTCGTCCAGGCGCTTGAGGGCGCCGCGGACCACCTCGGGGTCGTAGGTCGTCCAGAACGGGGGGAGTGAGGCCCTGATGAAGCCGCCGTAGCGAGCGGTCGCGATGCGCGGATCGAGGACGGCCACCACGCCCTTGTCCGACATCGAACGCAGCAACCTGCCGGCGCCCTGGGCCATCAGCAGGGCGGCGTGCGTGGCGGCGACGGTGAGGAAGCCGTTGCCGCCACGGGAGCTCACGGCTTTCTGGCGCGCGGAGGCGAGCGGGTCGTCCGGCCTGGGGAACGGGATCCTGTCCATGATCACGAGCTGCAGGCTGGGGCCCGGCACGTCGACGCCCTGCCACAGCGACAGCGTGCCGAACAGGCACGTGCGCTCGTCCTCGGCGAACTTCTTGACCAGCAGGCCGGTCGCGTCGTCGCCCTGGCAGAGGATCGGGTAGTCGATCTTGTCGCGCAACGCCTCCGCGGCGGCCTTGGCCGCACGGGTCGACGAGAACAACCCGAGCGCCCGCCCGCCGGCGGCGTTCACCAGGCCCTCGATCTCGTCGAGGTACTCCGGCGGCAGGCCGTCGCGGCCGGGCTGCGGCAGATGCCGCGCCACGTAGAGGATGCCGCTCGACGCGTGCTGGAACGGCGAGCCGACGTCGAGACCGCTCCACTTCGGACCGTCGATGTCCTTGTCGGTGGCGGCGCCCTCGATCTTGCGGACCTTCTCCGACGGCGGCAGGCCCCACTGGCGCGCCATGGCGTCGAAAGCACCGCCCAGCGTCAGCGTCGCGGAGGTCAGAACCGTGGTGCGCTTGGCGAAGAGCCGCTCCCGCAGCAGCCCGCCCACACCGAGCGGAGCGACCCGCAGCGACGGCGCCTTCTGCTGGAAGTCGCCCGACACCCACACGACGTCGCGCTCCTCGCCGAACGCGTCGAGGATCCGCACCGCGCAGTCGTGGACCTCCTCCAGCAACGCCAGCGCGAGCTTGCGCGCCGTCGCCCCTTCCGGGTCCTCCTTGCGCTCCGGCCCCAGCGACGACATGCAGCTGTGCGCGGCGTCGCGGGTGGCGGCCAGCGCACCGGCGAGCGCTCTGGGCAGCGCGTCGAGCCGGCCGGACGGCATGTCCTCGAGGATCATCGCGAGCCCGTCACCCGCCTCGGCCAGCCGGTCGGCGACGTCCTGGTCGATGAGCCGCCCGCACCGGCGCGCCGCCATGGAGACGGACGCCCCGCTCAGCTCCTCCGTGGCCACGGAGGTCACGCGGTCGACCAGGTCGTGCGCCTCGTCGATCACCACCACGTCGTGGTCCGGCAGGACCTGGTAGCCCTCCAGCGCGTCGATGGCGAGCATCGCGTGGTTCGTGACCACGACGTCGGCCTTGCCCGCCTCCGCCCGCGCC
>JASLAV010001117.1 GCA_030146905.1 Lentzea sp.
GCGTCCACGACCTGCTCGCAGGGCTTTTCCTTGAGCGGGACTTCCTTGCCGTAGCGGTCGAGGACCTTCTCCACCGGGGACGGCGGGCACCAGGTGCCGCCGGAGACGATGGTGGCGGCCACGTTCGCCAGTTCCAGAACGCTCGTGGCGCCGGGACCGAGGGTGTAGGAGCCCGCGTTGTTCTGCTTCGTCCAGTCGCCCTGGGTGGGGCCGTTCGACTTGTCCGACTTGATGGGCTCGCCCGACCTGTTCACGCCCTGGAGGGTTTCGCGCATTCCCAGGCGGTAGGCCATGTCCACGACGCTGTCGAGGCCGGTCTTCTCCTGCAGGATCACGAAGCCCGTGTTCGGGGACATCGCGAGGGCCTGGGTCAGCGACATCTTCTCGCCGTAGGTGCCCGCGTTCTCGACCTTCCACGGCGCGCCGCCGTTCGGGTAGACGCGCGAGTAGTAGACCTTCGGGACGTCCACCTGCCTGTCGATGCCGATGACGCCCTTCTCCATCGCCGCGGCCGCGGTGAAGACCTTGTTCACCGAGCCGGGGCCGAACGGGAGGACCTCGGCGGGCACGGGGCGGGCGACCTGGCCCAGTTCCGCGTTGTTGCCGTAGTCGCGGGAGGCGACGAGGGCGCGCACCTTGTGCCTGTCCTTGCCCGGCTCGACGACGGACATGACGTTCGAGATGCCGTTCTGCGTCTTCGGCACCTGCTGCTCAGCCGACTGCTTCGCGGCCCTGGTGGCCTTCGGGTCCATCGTGGTCTTGATGGTGAGGCCGCCGCGCTGCAGCTGCTTGTCGGTGATGCCCGACTCGCGCAGGTAGTCGAGCAGGTAGGAGCAGAAGAAGCCGTAGATCGGGCCGTCGCCGGCGCCGACGCAGCCCTTGGGCAGGATCTGCAGGTCCTCGACGACGCCCAGCGGTGAGGCCTTGTACTCCTCGGCCTTCTTCTCGGCCTCTGCCTGGTCCGCGCCGAACGCGCCGTTCTCACGCATCTTGTCGATCACGGTGTTGCGGCGCTCCAGCGCCTTCTCCGGAGCGGCACCGGGGTTGAGCGACGACGGGCGGTTCGCGATCGCGGCGAGCAGTGCGGCCTGCGGGACGGTCAGCTTGTCGGCGGTCGTCTTGAAGTACGCCTTGGCCGCCGCGCCGACGCCGTAGGTCTGGTTGCCCAGCGGCACGATGTTGAGGTAGCCGGTGAGGATCTCTTCCTTGGTCATCTGCTGCTCGAGCTGCAGGGCGACGCGCGCCTCGCGCATCTTGCGGCCGATGGTCGCCTCGGTGGCCTTCTCCCAGGCTTCCTGCTCGTTGTCGGCGCCGAGCACGAACGCCATGGAGTTCTTCACGTACTGCTGCGTGAGCGTCGACGCGCCCTGCGTCGCGCCACCGTCCACACCGGCCTTGGCGGCGGCACGGGCGATGCCCTGCCAGTCGACGCCCTGGTGGTCGTAGAAGCGCTTGTCCTCGATCGCGAGGATCGCGGCCTTCATGGTGTCCGAGATCTGCTGCGACTCCAGCGGAACCCGGTACTGGTCGTACAGGTAGGCGATCGGCTCGCCGTTCATGTCCTGGATGGTGGTGACGAGCGGCAGCTCACCCTTCGCGAGATCTCCCGACGTCTGGTCGACGGTGTCGGCAGCGCGGTTGGACGCGAGCCCTAGACCTCCGACGACCGGGAACACCATCGCGGCGAGGAGCACGCCCGCAGTCAGGCACAACCCCAGCAATTTGACCAAGCCTGACGCGCGTGCGGCGAACAACCCGCAACTCCTTCCGAACAAACCCTGGATTCCCCTACGTATTAAGTCGCGCGAGAAGCCCGTGAGGTTGCGTCCGCTGATCGACTGGTTTCAACCTACCGGAGCAACCGCAGGCCGATCGTCGGACTGGCCCTCCTCACCTCGACACCCGCGTGGTCGGGCAACACGTCGTCGAGGAACCCGTATCGGGACAGCTCTTCGTCGGGCCGCCTGCTCACCGTCCGCCACCAGACCGCGATGTCACCCCATCCCGGAGCCGACAGCGACCCGCCGAAGTGCTGCACTGACAGGGCGGCGCACAGGTTCGCGAACCGCACCCGGTGCTCCAGCGGCCACCCGGCCAGAGTGCCCATCACGAACCCGGCGCCAAACACGTCGCCGGCACCGGTCGCGTCGAGCTGCGCGACGTTGAGGCCCGGCACGTCCACGCATTCGCCGGTAGAGCTGTCGACGGCGACCGCTCCGCCGCCTCCTCGTGTGACGACCACCACCGGCACGTGCTCGGCGAGCTTGCGCGCCGCGTCCACCGGTGTGTCGGTGCGCGTGTACCCCTGCGCCTCCACGTGGTTCGGCAGGAACACGTCATATCCGTCAAGACGGCGCAACAGCTCCGGCGACCACGCACCGGTCCGGTCCCAGCCGATGTCGGCGAAGAGCTTCGCGCCGTTCTCCTTCGCCGTGCGCACCCACTGCTCGTCCTCGGCCTGGATGTGCACGAAGCACGCCTTCGCCGACGGCGGCGGGTTGAACAGGTCGTCCGCGACGACCGGCGCCTTGTGCCCGTGCGTGACCATCGAACGGTCGCGCTCCATCGCCATGGACACGGTCACCGGCGAGTGCCACCCGTAGAACCGGCGGCAGTAGGAGAGGTCGACACCTTCCTGCTCGGCCAGCACGTCCCAGCAGAAGTCGCCGTACGCGTCCTCGCCGAACGCCGCCGCCAGCGCGGTCTTCAGCTCCAGCCTGCGCAACGCCACCGCGAGGTTCGCGATGCCGCCCGGACACGACCCGAGCCCGTCGGCCCACACCTCCGTGCCGGCGGCCGGCGGCCGGGGCAGGCCGGTGAAGATGATGTCGAGGAAGACGGTGCCGGTGAGCAACACGTCGTAGTCCGCATCAGCCATGCGTGAACTTTGCCATCCGTCAGCGGCGGCATGCGTTAGAAACGTCGGCCATGGGGGGTCCGCTCAGGAAGAACGTTCAGTTCCAGCTGCTGTGGCTGGGCGCACAGAACTCCGTCGGCAGCGTATCGAGTTCCGCTGTCACCGATCTGAGCCGCCGGCCGATCTGTGGACAACCCGGCGCCTGTGGACAACCTCTCCCTCGTCGATCTCCGGCACGTCCGCACACCCGTCCTCGGTGAGACGATTGGAGTGGGGGCCGCGATCTCCCCCTGGGGGCCAGTCAGTCGGGATCGGTTCAGGGCCGCGGTCATCATCAGCCGCGACGACGCACCGTGCGGTTCGTCACTCGTCTGCCGCTGGTGGTGTTCGCGCGGTGTCCAAGGTTCGGCGCTCGGCCCGACCGTGCAGGTCGTGGTCCGACCGGCTCGTAACGCGTCGTGCAGGAAACGGCACGGCTCGGCCAACCCGTCTCACCGGTGCGTTGCCCTGGAGCTTCGGACAGGCTGTGCCGTCGTCGACTCGATCACGTTCGCCGTGACAACCGTGTGCGCGTGGTTCGCCAGGATCCCGCAGGCCGAACACCCGGCCACGCCAGAAGATGCGCCACGACGTCAAGGAAGCCGACTGTGGCACCAGATCGGCCTGCGCAACCTCACGATCATCTTCCTGGTGCTGAACCTGCTCGGCGGCGCCTCGATGCTCCCGGTGTTCGCCCTCGTCGCCGAACGCGGCGGCGACGGCCTCGACACCGGCGTGGTGGTCGCCGGCATCGGTGTGGGAGGAGTCCTGGGATCGCTGCTCTCCCCCGGGGTCGCGCTCGCGCCGAGCAAGCTCGTGGTGGCCGTGCTCGTCGTCTTCGGCGCGAGCAACCTCGCGATGGCGCTGCCGTTCGGCGTCTTCTGGCCGTTCGTGCCGCTCGCGGTCACCGCCGTCGTCACGCCGCTGATCAACGTGTCGGTCTCCGCGATCTACGCGCAGCTGGTGCCGGAGGACATGATGGGCCGCCTGGACGCGGCGTCGACGATGGCCTCCCGCGTGCTGACCCCGCTCGCGCCCGCGCTCGGGGGGGCCTCGCGGGCGCGGTGGGCGGCGGTCCGGCGTTGCTCCTGTTCGGCGCGCTGATCCTGGTCGCGGCCGTGGCGGCGAGGTTCTCCGACCTCGCTACCCCTCCTCGGCGATCATCTCCCGCATCCGGGTGAGCGCGCGGTGCTGGGCCACCCGCACGGCGCCCGGCGTCGACCCCACGGCCAGCGCGACCTCCTCCGCCGACAGTCCGACGGCCACCCGCAGCACGAGGATCTCGCGCTGGCGGGGCGGCAGTTTGTGCAGCAGGCGCGTGACCTGGGCGAACATCTCGCCGTTGACCGCGTGCTGCTCAGGTCCGTCGTCGAGCGACGGGCAGTCCGGCAGCTCCGGCACGACCTCGGCGCGGTTGCGGACGGCGCGGCGGCGGGCGTCGGCGACCTTGTGCGCGGCGATGCCGTACACGAAGGCAAGGAACGAGCCCGGCTCGTAGCGGTACTTGGACAGCGCGCCGAGCACCGCCACGCAGACCTCCTGCGCGATGTCCTCGGCGGAGACCAGCGTTCGCTCGCGGCCACCGACCCGTGCGCGGCAGTAGCGCAGGATCAACGGCTGGATCCGGCCGAGCAGGTGCTCGACCGCCCGTCTGTCTCCGTCGAGGGCGGCGTCGACGAGATCCGCGAACTCGGCTTCGGCGAGCCACTGGTGGGAGACCGGTGCCTGGCGCACCCGACGACGCGTGGACACCGCTGGCCGGTTCCAGGCCTCCGCAACTGGCGCTGCTGCGAGGCCGACACCGCCACCGGTCCGCACGGCTGTGGGTTGAACCATCCCGGCGACCTCCTCCACTACAGCGACACTAGGGGCTTCACTGGAGTAGAGACCGCAGCGAGCCGTTTGATACCGCCTGCTTGCAAGAGGACCACGAAGTCCAACCGGGTGGGACGAGCAGCACCCTTTTGAGGTAGAACGTGGTCCTAATGGCCCAGTCCTCCGGACATGCCGAAAGACCGGACGTCCGCTCCGATGACAGCGGCCTCAGCCACGCGAACTCCCCAGTGGGACGTCGAGGCCGCGCGGTGAGGCCTCGTGCATCGCATTCGCGATGTCCGGTGCCATCGGTTCGAGACCGAGCTCACCGTGGACGAAGTCGACGACGAGCCTGGTCCAGTCCCGCGCCCTCCTGAGCATCGCGTGGCCGTCACCGACGACGCTGAAGCGCGCCACCCTGTCCGTGACGGTCTTGGCCTGCCGTGCGAACCACAGCGACTTCGCCGGGTCCGTCGTCCGCTCCCGGTCGCCGTGCGCGATCAGCAGCGACTTGCCCCTCAGCTGCTCGAACGGCTCTCCGGGAACGATCCACGGCGCGAGCGCGCAGACCGCGACCACGCTCGGGTGTCCCGCGACCCTCAACGCGGTGCGGCCGCCCATGGAGTGCCCGACGAGCACGACGGGTGCGCCGGGGTGCAGCCGGGTGATCTCGCCGAGCGCCCACCGCGCGTCCTTGACCGGGTCGAGGCTCGGCGCGTTCCACCCGCGGACGCGGTAGCGCAGGTTCCAGACCTCGACGCCGGGCGCCTTCAGCGCGCGGGCCAGCGGAACCATCCGCAGGTACGCGAGGTTGTGGCGCCTGACGGGTTCCGTGCCGTGCTCCCGTCCACCGTGGAGCACGAGCACGACGGCGTTCGTGCCGTCAGGTGGTTTCAACACGTCGACATGCGGATGCACACCTTCATGTTCGTAGGACCACACCGTTCGGCTCGCCCGGCGAGAGTCAGCTCACACCTCGCGGCAGGCGCTCGCTCGTGCGCCTCAGCTGCGCGGGGCTCACGCAGTAGGGTCGAACGGTGATCGAACACCTCAGCATCGAGACCGCCGCAGGCACCTTCGACGCCATCGCGTCCGGTCCCGAGGACGGCCGCCCGGTGTTGCTGCTGCACGGTTTCCCCGAGGCCGCCATCGAGTGGGAGCACCAGGTCGCGGTGCTCGGCGTGAACGGATTCCGCGCCATCGCCCCCGACCAGCGCGGCTACTCCCCCGGCGTGCGCCCGGAACAGGTGGGCGAGTACACCGTCACGCACCTCGTCGGTGACGTGATCGCGATGGCCGACGCGCTCGGCTGGGGCACGTTCGACCTCGTCGGCCACGACTGGGGCGGCGCCGTCGCGTGGTGGACCGCGATCGAGCACCCCGACCGCCTGCGCACCCTGTCGGTCTTCTCGACGCCGCACCCCGGTGCTCTCAAGACCGCGCTGCAGACCGACGAGGAGCAGCAGATGCGGTCGCAGTACATGCGCGACTGGCGTGAGCGCAGCACCGAGAAGCGGATGCTGGACAACAACGCCCACGCGCTCAAGCAGATGTTCGAGTGGCGCGTCCGGCCCTCGCACGTCGAGGAGTACGTCCAGCGGCTGAGCGAGCCGGGTGCGCTCACGGCCGCGCTGAACTGGTACCGCGCCGGCAAGCCGCACGGCGCCGCGGACAAGGTCTCCGTCAAGACGATGTACGTGTGGAGCACCGAGGACGTGGCGTTCGGGTCGGCCGCGGCGTTCGAGACCGAGAAGTGGTGCACCGGGCCGTACCGGTTCGAGATGGTCGAGGACGTCAGCCACTGGATCCCGGAGGAGATCCCGGAGGCTGCGAGCTCGCTCCTGGTCGAGCACCTGTCCTAAACCTCCGCTTCCGCTTGTGGCAACTGCCGGAAGCGGAAGCCGTTCTGGCTGTTCTCGGGTTCGTCCCTCTCGTTACGTTCGGTCTGCGCGCGCTGAACCGAAGATCCTCACAAGGAGAGGTGCGAACCATGTACGAGACCCCGCAGCTGATCGACCTCGGCACGTTCGAAGCGCAGACGGGCCTGCTCGCCAGTTCCGGCAACGACCGCATCATCTTCAGCAAGAACTGACGCGGCACCTCCGCGAAGCCGATGCCTGACCAAGGCTCGCGGGGTCACGGCGAGCCGCACTTCGTGGTCCTACCCGACCACGAGGCCGCGCTCGCCGTGGCCCGTCGCAGTGGTGCGCAGAGGACGCTCACACACGCGTCGGGACGTCCGTGGCTCGTCGGGCGCTGGAGCGACGACGAGATCACCGTCGCGGCGGTGGGTGAGGTCCGGCTGGCGGTGATCGGCTGGTGCCCGGTCAGCGTCGTGGAACTGGAGCGCGTGGCCGGCGGGTTGCGCGACCTCGCCCACCTCGACGAGCTCGCGAGGACACTCGAGGGCAGCTTCCACCTCGTCGCCTCGCTGGGCGGGCGGTGCCGGGTCCAGGGCACGGCCTCCGGGCTGCGGCTGGTGTTCCACCGCAGGATCGGTGACGTCGTGGTCGCCGCCGACCGGGCCGACGTGCTGGGCGAAGCGCCGGTCGACGAGCAGAGCCTGGCCGTGCGGTTGCTCTTCCCGACGCCGCACCCGTTGCTGGAACGGACGATGTGGCGCGGCGTGGAGTGCGTGCCGCCCGGCAGCGCGCTGCTGCTCGACGGCGACCGCGCACGGATCACCCGGTGGTGGCACAGCCCGGAGCCGGTGCGGGGCCTCGCCGAGTCGGTTCCCCGGATCAGGCACGCTCTCACGCAGGCCGTCGGCGTGCGCACGCGCCAAGGCGGGATTGTGGCGTGCGACCTGTCCGGTGGGCTCGACTCCACCTCCGTCACGTTCCTCGCGGCCCGCTCGCCGGCGCGGATCGTGGCCAGCACGTGGCCCTCGCTGGACCCGGCTGACGAGGACGTCGCGTGGGCTCGGCGGGCTGCGGCGCACCTGCCGGCGGTCGAGCACGTGGTGTGGCCTGCCGAACGCATCCCGCTGGTGTACGAGAACCTGCTGGGCGTGGACGACCCGATGGACGAGCCGACCATCGGGATGATGGACCGCCAGCGGCTCCTCGAAGATTTGAAAGGCTTGGCGGGCAAGGGGTGCCGTGTCCGGCTGACCGGCATCGGCGGTGATCACGTCGCCTGGTGCTCCGAGGCGCACTACCACTCGCTGCTGCGCAGACGGCCGTTGTTCGCGATTCGTCAGCTGCGGGCGTTCCGGGCGTTGTTCCACTGGCCGCTGCGGCCGGCGATCGCAGCGCTGGCCGACTCGCGGTCCTACCGGGCGTGGCTCGCCGACGAGGCGGACAACCTGCGTGCGGAGCGGGCACCGAACGTGACCGGAATGCTCGGCTGGGGCATCGGACCGCGCTTGTTCGACTGGGTCACACCCGAAGCGCACGCTCTCGCCCGTGACGCGCTGCGGGAGGCCGCGCTGACAGCGGAACCGCTGGGGCGCACCAGAGGTGAGCACGGCGATCTGGAGCCGATCCTGTCGAGCACGCGGATCATCCGGCAGTGGGAGCAGATGAGCACGCGCGCCGGGCTGCCGATCCAGTCCCCGTTCCTGGACGACAGGGTGATCGAAGCATGTCTGTCCGTGCGGCCGGAGGACCGCGTCACGCCGTGGCGCTACAAGCCCGTGCTCACCGAGGCGATGCGCGGCATCGTGCCGGACGACTGCCTGGCGCGCACCAACAAGGCGCAGGCGTCGCTGGAGGCGTCCGCAGGGCTGCGCAGGCACCGCGGCGATCTCGTCGAGCTGTGGGAGGGCTCGAAACTCGCCGAGCTGGGCCTGGTCGACCGGCGCAGGCTCACCGAGCTCGCGCTGCGCCCGGACACCCCCGAGCTCCGCTCGGCGATCTTGTACTCGACGATCGGCTGCGAGGTGTGGCTGCGCAGCCTCGACCAGGGAGCGGACCATGCGGCTGCGCGATGACATCTCCGTGGCGGACACCGACTACGGCCAGGTGCTGCTCGACGAGCGCACCGGCCACTACTGGCAGCTCAACCCGACCGGCGTGGTCGTGGTGCGGGCGTTGCTCGGCGGGGCCGACGAGGACGGCGCCGTCGCCGCGCTGACCTCCACCTACGAGGTCGCGGAGACCCAGGCCCGCCAGGACGTCTCGACGCTGGTGGCGGGGCTGCGCGACGCCGGGCTGGTGACCGCGTGACCACCCCCAGCTCGCTGACCCGCCCGACCGGTGTCCCGTTCGGACGCCGGGTCGCCGCCAGGCTCGCGGTCGCCGTGGCGGTCCCGCTGGCGAAGCTCTCCCCGCGCCGGCTGCGCCAGGTGCTCGGCGTGCTGCGCCGCGGTGCCCGGCCCGCCGGGTACGAGACGACCAGCGCGGCGCGGAACGCGGTGCTCGCGGTGAGCCTGCGCTGCCTCGGACCGCAGGGGTGCCTGCCGAGGTCCGTGGCCGTGGTGGTGCTGAGCCGGATGTCGGGCACCTGGCCGACGTGGTGTGCCGGGGTGCGGGTGATGCCGCCGTTCGGGGCGCACGCGTGGGTCGAGGCGGAGGGCGTGCCGGTCGACGAGAACGTGCCTGCGCAGTACTTCCGGCCGCTGATGACGGTATGAAGACGCTCGACCTGTTCCGCCTGGCCTCCGGGCACGTCCGCCCGCTCGCGCTGGCGGTCGCGGCGACGCTGGTGGCGGCCGGCCTCGGCCTGGCTCAGCCGCAGTTGTTGCGCCAGGCCGTCGACGCGGCCGCGACGGCGTCCGTGCCGTGGCAGCTGCTGGTCGCGATGTCGGTGTTGTTCGCGGTGCAGGCGTGCGTCGACGGCGTCGGGCTGTTCCTCCTGGAACGCACGGGAGAACAGGTCGTGCTCGGCGTGCGCCGCCGGATGGTGGCCCGGCTGCTGCGGTTGCGCATGCGGGAGTTCGACCAGCACCGGATCGGTGACCTGATGTCGCGGGTCGGCACCGACACGACGGTGCTGCGCGACGTGGTCTCCACCGCCTCGGTGCAACTGGTCACCGGCACGCTCACCGGTGCGGGCACCGTCGTGCTGATGCTGTTGATCGACCCGGTGCTGTTCGTGTGGGTCATGGCCACGGTCGTCGTCGCGGCGGTGGTCGTGTACTCCCTCGTCGGCAGGTTGCGCACCGCCGGTGAGCAGATGCAGCGCGGGATCGGCGACATGACAGCCGAGCTGGAGCGCGCGCTCGGAGCGTTGCGCACCGTACGCGCCTGCCGTGCCGAGGAACGCGAGGAGGAAGCGATCGGGCACCGCGCCGAACAGGCGTGCGCCGCCGGTGTGCGGGCCGCGCGGATCACCTCCGTGATGAGCCCGGCCGTCGAACTGGCGATGCGGGGCTCCCTGCTCGTCGTGCTGCTGGTCGGTGGCACGCGGGTGGCGAGGGACGCGGCGTCGGTGGGCGACCTGATGGCGTTCCTCCTCTACGCCACCTACCTGGTGATCCCCTTCACCTCGGTGCTGCAGGGCATCGGGCTGCTGCAGAAGGGCATGGGCGCGCTCGGCAGGGTCGCCGAGGCTCAGGCGCTGCCGGTCGAGGACGCCTCAGGCACCGCTGTGCCCGAGCCCGCGGGAATCACCCTCGAATTCCGCGACGTCTGGTTCCGCTACCGCGATCGCCCGGTGCTGCGCGGTGTGTCGTTCACCGTCGAGCCGCACTCGCACGTCGCCCTGGCCGGGCTGTCCGGCGCCGGTAAGTCGACGCTCTTCTCACTGGTCGAGCGGTTCTACGAACCCGACGCGGGCGCGTTGCTGGCGAACGGAACGGACATCCGGACATATTCTCGTCATCAATGGCGTGGCCGAATCGCACTGGTCGACCAGGATTCCCCGGTACTCAACGGCACGCTGCGTGACAATCTTCGTTACTCAGCGCCGGACGCGTCCGACCACGACCTCCGGGAAGTGCTGGAGCTCGCGAACATCGGCGAACTCGTCTCCCGGCTCCCCGAAGGCCTGGACACACCGCTGGGTGAGCGCGGCCGTGCGTTGTCGGGCGGGGAACGGCAGCGCATCGCACTGGCCAGGGCACTTCTCACCCGTCCTGAGCTGCTGCTCCTCGACGAGCCGACGGCACATCTGGACCCGGTGAACGAACGGGCGTTGCACCGGGCGATCCGGCAGGCCACGCAGGAGTGCGCATTGCTGGTCATCGCCCACCGTTTGTCGACAATTCGCGAGGCAGACCGGGTGGTGGTATTGCACGCGGGTGAGGTGATCGCCCAGGGCACGCACGACGAGCTGATCGCCATCAATGATTTCTATGGCGCGCTCACCGCCGGTGACCTGGTCGACAACACCAAATCTTTTGAGTTGAAAACATCCCCTGGATGGAGGTAGAAACACCACTACGATGAATGCCAGCATGGCTACGCCAATCGGAATATGGGAGAAAGGCGAGTCGTGTTGCGACGATCTCCAGCAGTCGGCACCGAATTCGTCGAGCTTCTGCACGACCACAGCGCCGCCATGCGCGCGCTGGAGAACCTCGTGACCCGCTCGACCTCGGTCAGGGGCGTGCTCACCAGCCGGGGTGGTGTGGACAGCGCTCTCCTCGACCTGATCGCCGGCGCCACCCAGCGCGGACGTCTGCTGCTCGACCACGCCGTCGCCAGACACGCCCGGCTGAGACACCAGGTGCTTGTCCGGGTGCTGGCCAAGCCGGCACGGTGCATGCTCGTCTTCGACGACCGCAGCGCGGTGCTGCCACTCGCGGCGGACGACCTCAACGTGGGCGCGATGCTGCTGCGCGGCCCGCTCGCCACCACGTACGGCGAGCTCTTCGAACTCATGTGGGCGGACGCCCGCCCACCGGACGACGCGCTCGGCGAGACCGGCCTGTCCACCAGGGAGACCGAGGTCATCGAGCTCCTGCTGGACGGCGCCACGGACCACCAGGTCGCCGCCAGGCTCGGCATGAGCAGCCGCACCGTGCGCGCGGTGGTGGCCCAGCTGCAACAGCGGTACGGCACCCGTTCACGGATGGCGCTCGGCTTCCAGCTCGCCCGCGGGACGAACTAGGGCCTGT
>JASLAV010000895.1 GCA_030146905.1 Lentzea sp.
GGACGACGATGGCCCGCGTGTTGACGCGACTTTAACAGCCGCGAAACCCAGGGACACCCGCCAACGGGTGATCTAGGTCATCAATGCGTAACGATTCCGGGCTGCGGAGCGACATTGCGGCCAACGTCGGCGTTCGTTACAACCGAGTCAGCGTAACCGAACGTTCAACTTCAGCCCCGCTGATGAGAGTTGCGCTACATTCGGGCTTTGACACTGGTTCCGCTGGGCAATGAGGCATTTTAGCTGTTCAGGCGCCTGCCGTCCCAGTTAGCGGACGCTCACCCCGGCGTCCGCACGCGTGTGAGCACCGTCCACTCGTCGCGAACCGGTGGTTGTTCCCCACCAAACGAAACCGAGGTCCCGTCCTCCGCACCGCGTGCGGGGTGGACGGGACCTCGGCATACGTGGAGGTCGCTGGTCGCGTGGCCGGAGGCGGGAAGAACCACCTCCGGCCACGGACGTCTCACTGAGCCGTGGCCGGCTCCTTCTTCCTGTCCTCTTCCTCGCCGGTCTGCTTGGCCAGCAGGTCGTCGACGTCGACGAGGTCGGGGTTGTCGAGCACCTCGCGCAGGCGGTCCTTGTCGAGGCCCTTCTGCCAGGCGGCGACGACCAGGGAGCCGACACCGTTGCCGATCACGTTGGTGATGGCGCGGGCCTCGGACATGAACCGGTCGATGCCGACGATGAGCGCGATGCCGACGGCGGGGATGGCCGAGTGGGCCTCGAAGGCCTGCAGCGAGGCCGCCAGGGTGACCAGGCCGGCGCCGGTGACGCCCGCGGCGCCCTTCGACGCGATCAGCATGAACAGCAGCAGGCCGATCTGGACGCCGATCGACACGTCGTGACCGGTGGCCTGGGCGATGAAGATCGCGCCCATGGTCAGGTAGATGCAGGTGCCGTCGAGGTTGAACGAGTACCCGGTCGGGATGGTGAGGCCGACGACCGACTTCTGCGCGCCCGCAGCCTCCAGCTTGACCATCATGCGCGGCAGCACCGACTCGGACGACGAGGTGCCGAGCACGATCAGGATCTCGTCCTTGATGTAGCGCAGGAACTTGAAGAGGCTGAAGCCGGCGAACTTCGCGACCAGGCCGAGCACCACGATGACGAACAGCAGGCAGGTGGCGTAGAACGAGCCCATCAGCCAGAGCAGCTTGCCGAGCACGCTGCCGCCGAACTTGCCGACGGTGTAGGCGATGCCGCCGAAGGCGCCGATCGGCGCGACGTACATGACGATCTTGATGATGCCGAACATCACCTTGGACAGCGTCTCCATCGCGGAGACGACCTTGGCGCCGCGCTCACCCATGCCGGCGACCGCGACGGCCACGAGGATGGCGACGACGAGCACCTGGATCAGCTGGCCGTCGGTGAACGCGCTGACGAACGACTTCGGCACCAGGCTCAGGATGAAGCCGGTGACGCCGGTCTCCGCGCTCGACGCCGACTTGAGCGTCGCGTCGGCCTGGCTCGCGTTGAGCTCGATCTCGCCGCCGTGGTGACCCGGCTGCACGATGTTCACGACGATGAGGCCGATGGCGAGCGCCACCGTGGTCATCGCGGTGAAGTAGAGGATCGTCCGCAGTGCGAGCCCGCCCGCCTTGGCGAGGTTGCCGAGGCCCGCGATGCCGACGATGATCGTCGCGAAGATGGTCGGCGCGATGACGACCTTGACCAGGTTGACGAACAGGTCGGCGAGCCACTTCATCTCGGAGGCCTGTTTCGGGAACAGGAACCCGACCGCGGCGCCCAGCACGATGGAGACCAGCACCCAGAAGTAGAGGTGCTTGTAGATCGGTTTGCGGCCTGTGGTGGTGGTCGCCACGGTTCCTCCTTGAACTTCGCGTTGGGTAGTGAGGGTGGGGTCCGCCACACGGCGCGACAAGGCGGCGGCGCGAAACTTCAGACAGCCCTGACGTAACAGCTAGGCTTCGCCGGTGTCGCTCAGCCGTCGCACGCTTCTGCTAGGGGCCGGTCTGGCTCTTGCCGGGTGCACCCCGCGCAAGGTCGAGGCACCCGCTGAGCTGCTGCTCGCGACCGGTCCGGAGGGCGCGGTCTTCCGCGAGGTCGGAGGCGCTCTGGCCGCCGCGGTGGCCGAGCAGCTGCCGGGCACGAGGGTCATCGCGATCCCGACCGCCGCGTCGGTGGAGAACCTGCAGCTGCTGCGCTCCGGCGCCGCCCAGCTCGCGCTGTCCTCTTTGGACCCCATCGACGACCCGCAGAGCGTGCGCGCGGTCGGCAGGCTCTACGACAGCTTCCTGCAGATCGCCGTGCCGATCTCGTCGCCGATCCGCGCCTTCTCCGACCTCGAAGGCAAGCGGATCTCGCTGGGCCCCAAGGGTTCCGGTACGGAGTTCACGGCGATGCGGATGCTCAGGACGTTCAACGTGTCCGCAATGGACGAACGCATGGCGCACTCGGAGGCCTCCCGCAGGGTCGCCGAGGGCTCGCTGGACGCGATGCTGGCGCTGACCGGCATCCCCACGCCCGCGATCACCGACCTCAAGGGCAGGGTCCGCCTGATCGACATCACGACGGAGGCCGTCGAGCTCGCGGACACCTACAAGGGGCCGTACATCCCGGCGACCATCCCCAGCACCACCTACGAGGGCGTCGCGGCGAACCACACGTTCGCGGTGCCGAACCTGCTGCTGGCGCGCGAGTCGCTGAGCGCGGACGTGGTGGAGGTCGTGACGCGCACGGTGTTCACGGAGACGGCGCGGATCGTGGAGGGGCACCCGGAAGCGTCGCGGATCAACGTCCGCACCGGCATCGCCACCGGCCTCGTGCCGCTGCACGACGGCGCTATGCGCTGGTTCCGTTCCGTGAAGCGCTGAGGGCGACCCGCACGTCCAGGCCGGGACCCGCGTCGTGCAGGGTCAGCGTGCCGCCCGCGGACTCGATGAGCTCCGCGCAGATCGCGAGACCCATCCCGGTGCCGGCGATGTTCTGGTGCTTGGTGGCGCGCCAGAACCGCTGCAGCGCCAGCTCGCGCTCCTCGGCGCTCAGCCCCTCGCCGTTGTCGACGACGTGCAGCTCACCGGGCTTTCCGGTGACGCGGATCTCGGTGGCGCCGGACAGCCGCACGGCGTTGCTGACCAGCTCGTCCAGCACGCTGCCGAGCCCGCCCGGCGGTTCCTGCATGGTCAGCCCGGACGGCATGTCGATCTTCAACGTGACGTCGGCCCGTCCCGCCAGCGCCTGCCAGGCCGGCGTGTGGGTCGCGAGGAGCTGGTCGATCTCGACGGGCTCCGTCTGGCGGGCGCTGTCGAGCCGGGTGGCCGCGAGCAGCGTGTCGAGCACGCGCCCCATCTCCTCGGCCTCCTCCACCGCGATCTGGTGCGCCTCCCTGGCGTGCTCGCCGTCCACGTACGGCTCGAGGTTGTCGACGGCGAGCCGCAGGCTGGCCAGCGGGTTGCGCAGCTGGTGCGACGCGTCGGCGACGAACGCCCTCTGCCTGTTCAGGGCCCTGCCGACCACGTCGACCATGGTGTTGAAGCTGCGCGCGAGCCTGCGCAGCTCCGGCGGGCCGCCGACCTCGTCCGCCCGCACGTCCAGGTTGCCCTGCGCGACGGCGGCGGTGGCCTCGTCGAGCCTGCTGACCGGCCTGAGCACCCACCGCGACATCGGCCAGGCGGCGGCGACCACGGCCAGCATCGGCGCGAGCCCCGCCAGCGCCATGAGCCCCCACTGCCGCAGCACCTCGGTCCGCAGCCCGCGCGTCTGCGAGATCGTGACGACCGCGGCCACCACCTCGCTGTCGCGCCCGACCGGTTCGACGACGACCATCGGGCCCGTGCGCCACGGCCAGCCCGTGTAGTCGGGCTCCGGCCGGATGCCGCCGTTCAACGCGGTGTCGAGGGCCTTGGTGACACCGGGGTCGGCGATGGGCGCGAACCCCTGGCGCGAGGCCAGCAGGATCCGCTTGTCCGCGCTGACCAGGGCGACCGGCACGGCGTAGAGGGCGTCGTAGCGCTGGATCTCCTGGCTCAGCGCCTCCAGCCGGTCGGACTGCAGCGCGCTCTCGGCGAGCGAGGCGAACCTGCTGGCGTCACCGAGGCGGTCGAGGTACGTCGTCTGCGTCTCGCGCTGCACCACCGCGGACGCCAAGGGGATGCCGAGCGCCGCGACCAGCGCGACGAGCAGCGGAACGGTGATGACGAGCAGTCGGCGGAGCATCGGGTGAGATTGTTCCGCACGCGGGAGCGGGTTGTCTCTCGGAGACTCGTCACGTGGCGAGGCGGTACCCCACGCCCCGGACCGTCTCGATCCTGACGTGCCCGCCGAGCTTGCCGCGCAACGCCGCGATGTGCGTGTCCAGCGTCCGCGACGGCGCCTCCCAGTGCGCCTGCCACACCTGGTCGACGATGAAGTCGCGGCTCACGACCTCGCCCTTGCGGGTGGCGAGCAGGGCGAGGAGGTCGAACTCCTTGCGGGTCAGCGACAACGGCTCTCCTGCGAGGGTGACCGTGCGCGTCGTCGTGAGGATGTGGAGCGGACCGACCTCGACGGGGGCCTCGCTCTCCGGCCCGGCGCGGTGCGCGCGGGTTCTCCTGAGCACGGCCTCGATCCGGGCGAGCAGTTCGGACGTGCCGAACGGCTTCACCACGTAGTCGTCCGCGCCCGCGCGCAGGCCGAGCACGCGTTCGCGTTCCTCACCGCGTGCGGTCACCGTGATGACGGCGGTGCCCGGACGGTGCCGCAGCTCGCGCAGCACGTCCAGGCCGTCGCCATCGGGCAGGCCGAGGTCGAGCAGCACCACGTCGGCGGGCGCGGCACGCAGCGCGTCGGCGGCCGTGGCCACCCGATGCACCTCGTAGCCGGCGTGCCGCAACGCGGTCAGCAGGCCTCTGGCCACCCGGTCGTCATCTTCGACGACGAGCACGCGCACAGGTCACTCCGGTTTGACGGACTCCGGGGAGTCCTTCTTGTCCTTCGCGTCGCCGGCTTCCGCTTCGTCGACGGCGGTCTCGGGTCGTTCGTCGGCGGGCAGCTCGTCGGCGGGCGCGTCTGTGGGCGCGTCTGTGGGGCGCCGCAGTTCCGCGACGTTCTCGCGTTCACCGCGCGACCTCGCGATGACGAAGTAGGCGACAGCGCCGAGGAACACCAGCGCCGACACGAACACGTTGACGCGCGTGCCGAAGATCAGCGTCGCCTCGTCGGTGCGCATCAGCTCGATCCAGAACCGCCCGGCCGTGTAGCCCGCGACGTAGAGCGCGAACACCCGCCCGTGGCCCAGCCGGAACCTGCGGTCGGCCCACACGATCAGCAGGGCGACACCGAGGTTCCACAACAGCTCGTAGAGGAACGTCGGGTGCACGACCTGGATCGGCGTGTGGTCGATGGCGACACCGGCCAGCGCGTCCTCACGGCCTTCCGACGTGACGCGGCGGTAGATCTCCAGACCCCACGGCAACGTCGTGTCGCCGCCGTAGAGCTCCTGGTTGAAGTAGTTGCCGAGCCGCCCGACGGCCTGCGCCACCACGATGCCGGGCGCCAGCGCGTCCGCCATGGCCGGCAGCGGAATGCCCCTGCGGCGGCACCCGATCCACGCACCCACCGCACCGAGGGCGATGGCGCCCCAGATGCCGAGGCCGCCGTTCCAGATCTCCAGCGCCGCGAGCGGGTCCTTGCCCGGCCCGAAGTACTTCTGGTTGTCGGTGATGACGTGGTAGAGCCGCCCGCCGACCAGGCCGAACGGCACCGCCCACACGGCGATGTCGGTCACCTCACCCTTGATGCCACCACGATCGACCCAGCGGCGCTCACCCCACCAGATGGCGACGATGATGCCGGCGATGATGCACAGCGCGTAGGCCCTGATGGGGAGCGGACCGAGATACCAAACACCACGGTCTGGGCTCGGGATCGTGGCCAGGACGGCGGCGTTCAACCCGTTCAACACGTCGCCCACCGTACCGGTGGGCTTGTGAGCACCTCGTTCGGACGCTCGATCGTTACCGAGCCCGGACCCTGTCGCGGTGCGCTGGGCACCGGACTTGCTCCACGACTAGAACTTGATGGTGACCGGGAACGGCCGCTCGGCCTTCAGCACGCCGGCCTCGCTCGTCGCGATCTCGACGTACTGCTCGCCCTGGAGCTCCAGCAGCGTGGCCTCGACCACCTGCTGGCCGGGGTCGACCATCAGGTAGTGGGGGATGCCCGCCCTGGCGTACAGACCGCGCTTCAAGCCCTCGTCGTTCAACCGGGTGCTGGGTGAGAACACCTCACCGACGAGCACCACGTCGGAGACGGGGAACATGACGCCGGCTTCTCGCGGTCGCACGACCGTGAAGTCCGGAATCACCAGACGTCCGCTGGACAGCAGCACGTTCAGCTCGATCGTCGCCTCGAGGTCGGCAGGACAGGCCGCGACCAGGGCGCCGTACGCACGTCCCACCAACTGCTGGTGCCGGTATGACCCGAGCGGGCTCACGAGGAGCATCCCGTCGACGAGCTCGACGCGCTGGCTGTTGTCCTCCGGCAGCGACAGGACGTCGTCGAGCGACCAGGGACCCACGTGCCTGGGCAGCAGGTAGTCGGCCGACGCCGTTTCCGCTGGAGCTGCCACAGCGCATCACCTCCGAAGACCGCCCGGCGAGTACCAGTGTGGCACGCCGGACGGATG
>JASLAV010000898.1 GCA_030146905.1 Lentzea sp.
CGGATGTGGAACGCGCCGCACGCCAGTGCCGCGAGCCCCTCCTCGACGAGCGCGGCCCGGCAGTCCACCAGGCGCGCGATCTCGGCACCGTACGTGCCTGCGCGACCGGGGACCGTCTCGATCTCGGGCTCGTCGTACTGACCGATGTCCGCGGTGTACGTGCACGGCACCGCGCCCTTCTCACGCATCCACGCGACCGCGACGGAAGTGTCGAGACCACCGGAGAAGGCGATGCCGACGCGTTCGCCGGCCGGAAGTGAAGTGAGCACCTTGGACACGTTGGGAATTATGCACGAGAATGTATGAGCATGCACACCGGGGTCCCTGTCGCCTCCGTCTCAGCAGAAGTTCGCCCAATTAGTTAGGCTAGCCTTACCAAAGCTGTAGGGTGCTCGGCATGCCGCGCTACTCCGCCTTCGAGAGGTTCACGCTCAAGGCCGCCACCAAGGCGGCCGAGCTGATGATGGCCCCCGCGAACCGCCGCGAGGTCTTCGACCAGTTCGTCATGACCGCCGCGGCGGTGACCGACCTCGGCGAGCACATGCGCCGGATCACCTTCCACGCGCCGGAGTTCGCCTCGTACGCGGTGACGGGACCCGACGAGTACTTCGGCCTGCTGATGGCGACCGGGCGCGAGCTCGTGCTGCCGCCCGACGACCGCATCAACGTGCGCACGGCGTTGCGCGGGATGCCCGAGGACGTCCGGCCCGACCTGCGCTGGTACACGGTCCGCGCGCACCGGCCGGAGCAGCAGGAGATCGACGTCGACTTCGTGGTCCACGGCGACGCGGGCCCCGGCACGCGGTGGGCCCGACACGCCGTCGCGGGCGACGAGGCCGGGTTCCGCGCGGGCGGTTCGGCGTACAGGCCACCCGCCGACGGCTCCGTGCTGCTCGTGGCGGACGAGACGGCGCTGCCCGCGCTCGCCGCGATCCTCGAGTCGGAGACGCGGCTCGTGCACGTGCTCGTCGAGGTGCCCGACGAGTCGTACCGGCTCGACATCGAGGCGGAGTGGGTGTTCCGCGGTTCCGGCGAGCCGGGAACCGCCGTGCTGAAGGCGATCCGGGACAGGGCTCTGCCCGCTGTGGACTACGCGTGGGCGTGCGGGGAGTCGGGGCTCGCGACCGGGGTGCGACGGCACCTCGTGAAGGACCGCGGGGTGGACCGGAAGGCGATCATGTTCAGCGGCTACTGGAAGGTCGGGTCCGCCCGGTTGTAGGACAGGCCGGGGTGCTCGCGACGTGGTCGGCGGCCATCAGCGGCATCGGGTGCCCGGCGCCGGTCAGCTCGTCCCGCAGGCGCGTCCACAGGTGCCCGCGAGGCCGCGACGAGCTTCACCGGATCTCCCACCGTCTTCCGGAGCACCTCGACGTCCATGATCGGGTGCAGGCCGGAGCGTGAACGGTTTTCCCGGAACGGCAAAGATTTGGCGAACAGCCTAGACGTGAACGCAGTTCATGTACCACCTTCTGCCTCGCAAGCCTCTCCGCTCCCTGCTTCCCGGAATCGAGGCCCCCTTGAGGAAGAAGCTCCTGTCCGCACTGGCCGGCGCCCTGCTGATCACGGCCCTGTTCCCCGGAGTCGCGCTCGCCGACCCGCCCGCCGCCATCCCGGCGAACCACGAGGCGGCCGACGGCAAGTGGCAGCCCGCGTTCGACTACGACGGTGACGGTTGCTACCCGACCCCTGCCATCTCGCCGTCCGGCCAGGTCGCGCCCGGCCTGAACAACTCGGGCGCGCTGAACGGCAACTGCCACGACCGGTCCGACCTCGACAACACCAACTCCTACAGCCGTTCCAAGTGCAACAACGGCTGGTGCGCCTACCTCTACGACCTGTACTTCGAGAAGGACCAGGCCGTACCGGGGTGGGACTGCTGCGGTCACCGCCACGACATCGAGCACGTGATCGTCTGGGTGCAGAACGACGTGGCCCAGTACGTCTCGACGTCGGAGCACGGCAAGTACAAGACCCACCCGCGCGCCAACGTGCAGTGGGAAGGCACCCACCCGAAGATCATCTACCACAAGGACGGCGCCAGCACGCACTGCTTCCGGCTCGCGGGAGCCGGCGAGGTGGCGGAGAACCACTACGGCGTTTACCAGTACCCGGACCTGGTGAGCTGGAACCGCTTCCCCGCAGGGGTGCGCGACATCCTCGTCAACGCCAACTTCGGCAGCGCGTCGCTCGCGATCAAGGACGGCGCGTTCAACCACAACCTGAGCATCGCGAAGCCGGCCGGGATCCCGTTCGACCCCAACGCCTAGTCACTTCGCGACTCGGTCGAGCCACTCGGCCAGGAGGGCCCGCTCCGCTGGAGACAGCACCCGGGGCGGGTCCTCGTCCAACGCGGCCCTCAACGCGATCGCGCGGCTCGGGATGCCCGTCGGCTCGTCCGGCAGGACGTCCGTCGTGATCGCCCTGATCACGTTCTCGCGCGAGAACGTGATCAGACCCTGGTCGCGTTCCTCCTCCGGCGTGGCGATCAGCGCCAGCACGACGCCCAGGCCCGCCGCGTGCACGAACTGCGCCGCCTGCTCGACCGGCACCGTCAACCGGCCGGCCGACGCGATGCGGCCGATGATCTCGCGCAGCATCGCGTCCGCCTTCAGCCGCGCCTCCCGCTTGCGCGGCTCGCCGTACATCAGCAGGTAGAACGCGGGGCGCGTCAGCCCGAACTCGATGTGCAGGTCCCAGCCGCGGCGCAGGTCGCCGACCGGGTCGTCGGTGGCGCCCATCGCGTGCTTCGTCGCGAGGTAACCGGCGAAGCCGTGCGCGGCGACGGCGTCGAGCAGCCCGTCCTTGTCGCCGAACAGCCGGTACAGCGTCGGCGCCTGCACTCCGGCGGCGGACGCGACCGCGCGCGT
>JASLAV010001121.1 GCA_030146905.1 Lentzea sp.
AGCCTTGTGCTGACGGCGATGGCGGCCGCTCTCGTCGGGTGGGCCGGCCTGCGCACGCGCCGTGCGTCAGCTGACGCGCTCGTCGACCGTCCATGACCGCGTCCGCGAGCGGTCGAGGAACCGCGCCTCGTCCTCGGCGACGCCGGAGTCCGCGGCGAGCACGCGGGAAAGCCATGCGCGGTACGACGCCTCGTCGGTGAACTTCAGCTGCGTCATGACGTCGTGCTCCGACGGGAAGCCGCTCATGTCGGCCTCGGGCAGGTAGTGGCGGGCGGAGTAAACCGGTGCGGGCGCGATCCGGAGGACCAGGGGCACGTGGTGGTTCTCGTAGTGGTCGACGAACTCGTCCCTGCTCAGCCCGGCACGGGCCTTGAGCAGCACCACCACGGTGATCACGTCGTGCCAACCAGCAGGCCGATGACCTCTGCAGCTCGGCGCGCAGGCGCGCGACCATGTCCGCGCAGGTCGTACCAGAGGCGGTGCAGCGTCGCATCCTCACCGAGGGTGTCGAAGAACATCGCCACGAACTCGTCGCGCAGCTGCTCGGCGGTGGTCGCGCTCGCCACGACCTCGTCGTAGCGCGTCACGCAGACGACCTCGTACTGGCGGACCGCCTCGGTGATCAGGTCGCGCTTGTCGGCGAAGTAGTAGTGCAGGACGCAGTGGGAGAACTCGAAGTTCTGCGCGATCTCCCGCAGGCTCGTGCGGGCGCACCCCAGCTCGGCGAGCGTGTGCAGGGTCGCCACGGCGAGTTCGGTCCGCCGGGCAACGAACTTGTCGACCTGCCGGCGGGTGATCCTGTCCTGGACAGTCGTCAAGCAGAAGCTTGACGGTTGTCAAGTTGCGGCTGGCGTGTGTGCCGGCCGGCTCGATGTGGATGCGCAGAACTTGCGGTCGAACCCGCAAACCTCCGGCTGCTGGCGGACTACCGCCGACGGTGGTTGTTCGACACCGGTGTTCTGCACGAACTGCTTGAGGCTCACGTGGACGGAAGGCCGCTCAATGCCGTGCCCCTGGGCGCTACCTCTTCACGCGCCGGAGCTGGTATCCGCTGCTGCGCTGCATCTGTTGTGGCAAGGGTATTCATGGCTGATCTTGCTGACCCGCTCAGTTCGACGACCGTGGTGCGGGTCGCGGCATGAGCGGCGGCGCGGTGCGGATCGGAGTGGGCACCCGGCTGCCGCACGACGGCGAGATGGGTCGCTGAGTTCCGCCGCCATGGCGAAGCTGGGTCGGCACCGAAGACCGGCCGGGCGCCTGCCCGGCTGCCGGGCCGGGTCGATCAGCGCTGGGCCGACCTTGCGCTCGAGGTGGGCGTGGTGAAGCCGCCGAGTCGGGCGACGGCGTTCCGGGTGCTGGAGGAGCTGGAGATGCGCGCAGGGTCCGCAGGTTGTCCTCGCTGATCAGCCGCTGCACGCGGCGCGTTCGGATTACGATCAGGCGGTGACGCACAGCGCTCGTTCGTGGTAGTCCTGATGCAGGACGCCTTGGGGGTAGCGCGTGCACTTTGACGTTGTCGTCGTTGGTGGTGGAGCGGCCGGATGCGCGGTCGCGGCACGGTTGGCGCAGGACGAACGGGTCAGCGTCGGGCTGGTCGAGGCAGGGCCCGACCACGGGCCGTACGACGCCGGGCGCTGGCCGGGCGAGATGGTCGACGCGCGGGCCGCCCCGCGCAGTCACGACTGGGAGCCGGACGGGCCGTCGTGTTGTTCGCGGGCCAAGGTCATCGGTGGGTCGTCCGCGCACAACGGGTGCTGGGCGGTGCTGCCGGCGCCCGTGGACCTCGAGTGGAACGCCTGGTGGAGCGCGGAGTTGCTGCGGCCGCACGTCGAGGCGGCCATGAAGACGTTGCGGGTGCGGGCTTTCGAGGACCGGACGGCATGGCACCGGGCCGTGGTGGCGCGGGCGGTGGAGCTGGGGCTGCCCGAGCTCGACGACCTGAACACGCCGGTCGCCGGGGTCGGGTGGGTGCCGCTCAACGCCGTCGGGACCGTGCGGTGGCATGCGGCGTTCGCGTACCTCGACCCGGTGCGGGACCGGGTGACGGTGCTGGGTGACACGCTGGCCGTGCGGCTGGAGTTCGCCGGCCACCGCGCCACCGGTGTGCACGTCATGCGGGACGGACGTGCGGAGTTGATCGAGGCGGACCGGGTAGTGCTGTGCGCCGGGGCCTACGGGAATCCACCGTTGCTCGCCCGCAGCGGGGTGGGGCCTCCTGACCTCCTGCGGGAGCTGGGCGCGCCGGTGCTGCACGAGGCGCCGGAGGTGGGGTCCGGGCTGGCGGACCACGGCGGGGTCGGGTTGTTCGCCGCGGCACGGCCCGAGCTGGTCGCGCTTGAGCACGACCACGTCACCCAGACTCTGGTCAAGGCGCGGTCATCGCTCGCGGACGAGTACTGGGACCTGCATCTCGTGCCCTGGTCGGAAACCGGGCGCGCCGGCACACACGTCTACGTGATGGATCCGGTCTCGCGCGGGTCGGTGCGCACCACCTCGCTGGACCCGCAGTCGTTGCCGGTGATCGACCACGGGTTCTTCAGCGACCCGGAGGGACTCGACGAACGGAAGCTGCGCGACGGCGTGCAGCTGGCACGCGACCTCATGAAGGGGCTGGCCGAGGTCGACGCCGAGCCCGCCGCCGACCTCAGCGGCTACTGGCATCCGGTCGGCACGTGCGCGATGGGGTCCGCGACCGACCACTTGGGACGGTTGGTCGGCATCACGAACGTGCACGTCGCCGACGCCTCCGTCATCCCGGTCGCGCCCAGGGCCAACACGCACGTCATCACCGTCGCGGTGGCCGACCGGATGGCTTCGCTTCTCGCACAGGAATGGGGAACTGGACGATGAAGATCGGTTTGATGGCGGTCAGCACGCCGCCGTTCGACTCGCCGCGGGCGGCCAGGGAAGTCGTCCGGCTGGCCGAACACCACGGCGTGCACTCGTTGTGGGTGGCGGACCACGTGGTGATCCCGGCCGGTCGTACCTCGCCGTACCCGTACTCGGCGGACGGCGACATGCCGCACCCGCCCGAGCAGCCGCACCCGGACTCGTTGACGTGGCTGGCGTTCGCGGCCGGCGCGTCGGAACGGCTGCGGCTCGTCACGGGCATGCTCGTGCTGCCGCAACGCAACCCGGTCGTGACGGCGAAGCAGGTGGCGACGCTCTCGCACCTGTCCGGCGGCCGGTTGTCGCTCGGCGTCGGGCTCGGGTGGATGCGCGAGGAGTTCGAGGCGATCGGCTCGGACTTCGACACGCGCGTGGAGCGGTTCGACGAGTGGGTCGGCGTGCTGCGGGCGTTGTGGAGCGACGACGAGACGTTCGAGGGCAAGCACTTCCGGTTCCGCGACGCCCGCTGCTACCCCAAGCCCGACGGCTGGCTCCCGCTGGTCATGGGCGGCCACTCGAAGGCCGCGGCCCGGCGCGCGGGCCGGCTGGCCGACGCGTTCTGCCCGATCGCCGACGACCCGGGACCGCTGTTCGCCGAGTGCCGCAGGGCCGCCGAGCAGGCCGGCCGCGACCCGGCGTCGATCGAGCTGATGGCCGGTGTGGTGCCCGCGACCGTCGAGAGCGTCGAACGGCTGGCGGCGCTCGGGGTGACCGAGGTGGTCGTGCTGCCGCCGATGGTACCGGTCGACGAGCTGGCGGACGCGTTCGACGAGTTCGCGGAAACCACGCTGAAACCGTTGCGGGACATCTGAGAACGGCCGATCGGGCCCGCCGCGGCGGGCCCGGTCTCAGAACTTCGACAGCACGTCGTGGTTCCACCACAGCTCGAGCCTGTCGAGCGTGCCGATGTCACCGGGCGACTTCGGCGTGCCGATGGTGTCCGGGAACAACCGGAACTCCGCCACCGCGGGCGGCGGCGCGTAGGGGTCGTCGGCGTTGGGGTTGCCGCACCGCGGCGCCGCCGTGGCACCGCTGTCGGGCGCGGCCGAGACGCACAAGTCGGCCGCGCGGTAGGCGGTCGGGAGCGAGGCGAGCAACGCAGCGCGATCGTACTGGCCGGCATCGGCCGCAACGGCTCCCGCGTGTGCAGGTTGCAGACGATCCAAATGCCATCGCTCGCGAGAACCTACAGTGAGCCATCTCACGCTAGGAGGCGGCTCCATGACGAGTTATCGGCTGCAGGGGCGGAAAGCACTGGTCACCGGCGGTGCGCGAGGGCTCGGTGCCGGCATGGCGCAGGCCCTGGCCGCCGCCGGCGCGGCCGTCCTGATCGGCGACGTGCTGGAGGCCGAGGGCAAGCAGACCGCGCGGGCGCTGCGCGACTCGGGTGCGAAAGCCGAGTTCGTGTCGTTGGACGTCACCGACGACGAGAGCTGGGCCTCGGCGGTGAGCACCGCCGTCGACGCGCTCGGCGGGCTCGACATTCTCGTGAACAACGCGGGCATCGAGATCACCAGCCTGATCACCGAGCTCGACCCTGCCGACGTCAGGAAGATGCTCGACGTCAACGTGCTCGGCACCGCCCTCGGCATGAAGCACGGGCTGCGCGCGATGCGTCCCGGTGGCGCGGCGGGCGGCGGCGGCTCGATCATCAGCATCGCGTCGGTGGCCGCCACCATCGCCTTCCCCGGAATCAGCGTCTACTCGGCGACCAAGTCCGCCATCGACCGGCTGACCAGGGTGGCGGCCGCGGAGTCCGGCAGGCTCGGCTACGGCGTGCGGGTCAACTGCATCTACCCCGGGCTCACGCCGACGGCGATGGGCAACCAGCTGGCCGTCGACTGCGCGGAGCTCGGCCTGTTCCCGTCCGTCGAGGCCGCCGTCGGCGCGGTCGTCGGGCTGACCCCGCTCGGACGCCTCGGGCAGGTCGACGACATGGCCGACGCCGTGGTGTTCCTCGCCTCGGACGCGTCGAAGTTCATCACCGGGGCCGGCCTCCCGGTCGACGGCGGAATGGGGATGTGACATGCCCACGGACAAGCCCGTCGTCGTTTACGGGGCCTCCGGCTACACCGGTCGCCTGATCTGCGAGTACCTGCGCGAGTACGGAATCCCGTTCCTCGCGCTCGGCCGTGACGGCAAGAGGGTCAAGGAGGCCGTCGACGCCGTGCCCGGCATCGACACGGTCTCCTACGACGTCGCGGAGGTCGAGCACACCGAACAGGCGCTGACGGGGGCGTTCACCGGCGCCAAGGTCGTGCTGAACACCGTCGGCCCGTTCTCCCGCTACGGCCACGAGGCGGTGCGGGCGAGCCTGAACGCCGGCGCGCACTACACCGACACCAACGGCGAGCAGGACTGGATGATCGACGCCGACGCGCGGTACGGCGCCGAGTTCGCCAAGCAGAACCTGTTGCTGTCCCCCGGCATCGCGCAGATGTACACGGTCGGCGAGATCGCCGCGCAGATCTGCCTCGAACAGCCGGGACTGGACACCCTGGACATCGGGGTGTTCTGGAAGGGCTATCCCACGGTCGCCTCCACGAACACGATCCTCACCAACGCCGCGTTCGCGAAGGCGTACTACCTGGAGCAGAACGAGTACGTGGAATGGCCGCCGGACGCGGGGCTCTACGAGCTCGTCGTGCCCGGTCAGCACGAGCTCGGTCTCGCGCTGCCGTGGGGCGGGACGGCGCATCCCGTGTGGTTCAAACGGGATCCGCGCGTCGCGTCGGTGCGGGCGCTCGGCGGCGTGTTCAACCGGCCGTTGATGCTCGGCGTGCCGCAGATCGTGACGGCCGCCCTCCAGGAGATGGAGGGCAAGTCCGACGAGGAGAAGTACCGGATCGTCGACGCGTTCTCCGCGCAGGTGCGCAGTGAGATGCCGCCACGCGAGAACCCGCGGATCAACATCTCGCTGGACTCCGTGCACGCCTCGGGCCCACTCGGGCGAGCGAGCTGCGTCATCCACGGCAACTGCAACTACAAGCAGACGGCGTTGCTCAACGTCCACGCCGCCGTGCACCTGCTGCAGGACGCGCCGCGCAGGGTCGGGTTCGCCTCCGGCTGCCAGGCGTTCGGGCACCGTGAGCTGCTGGGCGCGCTGCGGTCGTTCGGCCTGGTGCTCGACCCGATCGTCGAAGTGCACCGCTGATGAGGTTGTGCGACTACCTCGACAAGGGCGCGTCGCTGGGAGGCGACGCGCCCTGTCTGACGATCGGTGACGTCTCCGCCAGCTACGCGGAGGTGCAGCGGCGCTCCCGTGAGATCGCGGGAGCGTTGCAGGCCAGCGGGATCGCGCCCGGTGACCGCGTCGCGGTGCTCTCCGCCAACGACCCGCTGGCGCTCACGTGCGTGTTCGGCATCTCGCGGGCCGGCGCCGTGTGGTGCCCGGTCAACCCCCGCAACGAGGCGGCGGAGAACCGGGAGCTGCTGGACCTCTTCGGCTGCCGGTGCCTGTTCTTCCAGGAGAAGTTCGCACCGCTCGTCTCCCGCATCCGCGGCGATCTTCCGGCGCTGACCGCGCTGGTGTGCCTCGACGGCGAGGTGGAGGGCGCCGTCTCGTTCCCGGACTGGCTCGCGGAGCACGGCGGGGAGCCGGAGCCGGTGACCGTGCCCGACGACGATCTCTGCGTGCTCGCGGGCACCGGCGGCACGACGGGCAGGCCCAAGGGCGTGCGGCTGACGGGCCACAACCTGGAGACCGCGACGGCGCTGACGTTGATGAGCTACCCGTTCGGCGTCCGGCCGCGCTACCTCGCGCTCGCCCCGCTGACCCACTCGGCGGGCGTGCTCACGTTCCCGGTCATGGCGATGGGCAGCGAGACCGTGGTCATGCCGGCGCCGGACCTCGGTGAGTTCCTGCGGCTCGTCGAGCACCACTGGATCACGCACGCGTTCCTGCCGCCGACGGTGATCTACGGCCTGCTCGACCACCCCGCGCTGGACTCGGCGGACCTGACCTCGTTGCGCTGCCTCTGGTACGGCGCCGCGCCGATGTCCCAGGTGCGGCTGACCGAGGCGCTGCACCGGATCGGGCCGGTGATGGGCCGGCTGTTCGGCCAGACGGAGGCTCCGAACATGATCTCCGCTCTCGCCCCGGCCGACCACTTCCTGCCCGACGGCTCGATCGCCACCGAGCGGCTGTCCTCCGCCGGCAGGCCGACGCCGCTGACCCAGGTCGCGATCATGGCGCCGGACGGCGCGCTGCTGCCCCGCGGCTCACGCGGGGAGATCGTCGTGCGCGGGCCGCTGGTGATGGCCGGGTACCACGAGAACCCGGCGGCGACCGCCGAGGTGAGCGCGCACGGCTGGCACCACACCGGCGACATCGGCTACCTCGACGAGGACAACTTCCTGTACATCGTGGACCGCGCCAAGGACATGATCATCACCGGTGGGTTCAACGTGTACTCGGCAGAGGTCGAGCAGGCGTTGCGGGCCCACCCGGCGGTCCAGGACTGCGCCGTCGTCGGGCTTCCGGACGACAGGTGGGGTGAGCGGGTCACGGCGGTGGCGCAGCTGCGGTCCGGCGGGAGCACCGACGCCGCGGCGCTGATCGCGTTCGTGAAGGAGCGGCTCGGTGGTGTGAAAGCGCCGAAGCAGGTCGAGATCTGGCCCGACCTGCCCCGGTCCAAAGTGGGCAAGGTGCTCAAAGCCGAGATCCGGCAACGCCTTTCCCCGCAACACCTCTCCGGGCACTGAGCAAGGGCCGGGTGCCTCCCTGGACACCCGGCCCCCCGGGGTCACGCCGTGTGCAGGGTGAGCCCGTAGACGCGCAGGATCTCGTTGATGGGCTGGAACCAGGTGCGGCCACCGCTGGAGCAGTTGCCGTAGCCACCGGACGTCACGCCCTGGGCCTGGTCACCGGTGATGAACGAACCACCGGAGTCGCCGCCCTCGGCGCACACGCTGGTGCCGACCATCTCGTAGACCGCGCCCTGCTGGTAGTTCACGGTCTCGTTGCGGCCCTGGACGACGCCGCAGTGCCAGCGGGTCGTCGAACCGGAGCGGCACACCGAGGTGCCGACCGGCGCCTCCCAGGAACCGCGCACCAGCACGTCGGCGACGGTGCCCCAGCCGAGCACGACGGGCACGGTCCACCAGCCGCCGCCGGTGCGCACCCACGCGTAGTCGTTGCCGGGGAAGGACGAGCCGGCGAAGTTGCCCTGGAAGGAGCGGTCCCAGCCGTACACGGCCTGGCCGTTGCCACCGCAGTGGCCGGCCGTGACGTAGCCGCCGTGCACCGAGAAACCGATCGAGCAGCGGACGTTGCCGGTGTAGTACGGGTCGCCGCCGACCGTGCCTGCCGCGTACGGCTGCGGCTGCGTGACACCCTCGGTGTTCACGGTGACGGCGCCGAACTGGCGCGCCTTGTCCAGGAACGAGGCGACCTCGGCGGTCTGCTTGCCGGCCTCCACGTTCACCACGACCGTTCCGGTGCGCGGGTCCGGGTGCCAGCTCGCGACCGCGGACGGCACGGCGCCGGTCGCGGACAGGGCGTCGAGGCGGTTCTTGTGTGCCGCCAACGATCCCGCGGATCGGGCGACGACCACGGTGTCGGCACCGGTGGCCTTGACCTTGCGGGCCGCCGCCTGGTCGGTGACCGCGACGACCAGGCGGTTCTTCTTCTCGTCGAACCAGCTGCCCGCGTACGCGGTGCCGGCCTCCGACTCGGCGCGCGGCGCGATCTGCGACGCGCGCTGCTCGGACTCCAGGCGCACGCGCGCCTGGCTTTCGGTCAGCCCGAACGCCGAGCTCATCGCGGAGATCAGGCCCGGCGACATCGCCTCGGCCGAGGCCTGGGCAGGGGCGGTGAAGGCGGACCCGACCAGCACGAGTGCCAGCGCGGGCACGATTCTGGGCATGGTGATGCGCATGCTCATCTCCTTGTCCGTACAGGGATCGCTGCCCGCTCCGTTGCGGGAAGCGGCGAACATGAGAGCGCTCCCACATTGGACCAGACAACCTCGGTGGTCAACAGGTGACACGGCACCTGTCCTGCCCGATTCCTGACCGAACGGGCGGAACCGGGCGTTACGCCATGACCACGACCTGCCGGACCGCCTCCCCCGAGGCGAGGCGGGCGAACCCGTCGTTGATGTCGTCCAGTGCCAGCCGCCCGGACAGCAGCCCGTCGACCGGCAGCCGTCCCGCGCGGTAGAGGTCGATGAACCGCGGCACGTCCCTGCGCGGCACGCACGAACCGAGGTAGCTGCCCTTGAGGGTGCGTTCCTCGGCGACCAGGTTCAGCGCGGGCAGCGTGACGGTCCGGTCGGGGTGCGGAAGGCCGACCGTGACGGTCGTGCCGCCGACAGCCGTTGCGGCGTAAGCCTGTTCGAGCACTGCCGCGACTCCGGTCGTGTCGATGACCTTGTCCGCGCCGCCGCCCGTCAGCTCGCGGACGTGGGCGACGACGTCCGGTCCTCCCGCGGCCTCGTGCGTCGCGCCGAGCGTCAGCGCGAGCTGCCGCTTGTGCTCGACGACGTCCACCGCGACCACCTGGGTCGCGCCCGCCGTCACCGCCGCGAGCACCGCGGCCAGACCGACCCCGCCGAG
>JASLAV010000980.1 GCA_030146905.1 Lentzea sp.
CGCGGAGAACGTCAGCACCCGGCCCCGGGCACTGCTCCTCAGCCCGTGGCCGGAGAGCATCTACGCCTACGACCCCACGTGGTCGCGGCTCGCGGAGCACGCGAGCCTGATCGCCGTCGACCTGCCCGGCTTCGGCCACTCGGAACTGCGCGACGACCTGCTGTCGCCGAGGAGGATGGGTGAGTTCGTCGTGCGCGTCGCCGACGAGTTCGGCCTGGTCGAGCCGCACGTCGTCGGCCCTGACATCGGCACGAGCGCCGCGCTGTTCGCCGCCGCCGCGGCTCCCGGCCGGTTCCGCAGCATCGCCATCGGCAGCGGTGGCGCGAAGTCACCGACGGACCTGGGATCGCCGCTGCACGACTGGGTTCACGACGCGGACCTCGCGCCGTACCGGGCGCTCGGTCCCAAGGACGTCGTGAACGTCGCCATGGACGCCATCGAGGGCTACGAGCTCCCGGACGTCGTGCGCCAGGACTACCTCGCCGCGTACCAGGGTCAGCGGTTCGTCGAGCAGATGGCGTACGTCCGCGCGTACCCGGCCGAGCTGGCGGAGCTCGACGGGCTCCTGCCCGGCATCACCACGCCGGTCCAGGTGATCAACGGTGCGCGCGACGCGGTGGTGCCGGTGTCGAACGCCGAGCACCTGCACGAGCGGCTGCCGAACAGCAGGCTCGACGTGGTCGACGCCGGTCACTTCGTGTGGGAGGAGAACGCCGACGAGTACGCGCGGATCGTCACCGAGTGGTGGCAGGCCAACTAACCCGTGGTGCAGGGCGCGTCGTTCAGCGTGAACGACTCCGGCACCGAGTTGGGACCGGACACCGCGCCGTTGAACCCGATCGACACCGAACCGCCGGCGACGATCAGGGCGGTGTACCCGGCGTTGGTGACGCTCACCTCCGCGCCGGACTGGGACGCCGTGGCGTTCCACATCTGCGAGACGGTCTGGCCGTCGGCGAACCGCCAGCGCAACGTCCAGCCGTCGATCAGCACGTCGCTGACGTTGCGCACCGTCACGTCGGCCTGGAACGAGCCCGGCCACTGGCTGCTGATCCGGTAGACGACCACGCAGGGCGACGGCGGCGGTGCGGCCGACGGCGGGGCGGTCTGGCAGTCCTGGCCCCACAGGCCGAGCTTCGCCTGCGAAGCCTGGGTTTCCGCTTCCACGAGCGAACCTCCGTCGGCACCCGTGGTGCGCAGGACACCGGCCCTGACCGCGGCCAGCGCGTAGTCGGTGCCGTCGGGCAACGCCAGCGAGAACTCGCCGGGCATCACGCTGCTGACGACGACGTCCTTGCCCAGCAACGTCTTCGTGGCGAACTCGCGGGCGGCGTCGGCACCGCACGCGGGCGGTTCGGCGAGGAGGGAGATGCGGGCCCGCGTGCCGTCCGCCAGCTCGACGGTCCGGCCGTCCACAACGGCACTCACCTTTGTGGACGGCGCTCTTCCCTCGGACGCCGGGGCCGAGCTCCTCGGTGCGGGAAGGGGCGTGCCGCTGTGCTCGGCCGTGCAGGCGGCGGTGAGCAGGGTCAACAGCACCAACAAGTGCTTTCGTGCTGCCATAGGACGAATCTATCGGCGAAGGCAACGTCCGCAATCGGCTGTTCGGAGTTGATCAACGCGGCTTTCGGAGTCTGTGATCGGTGAACGGCGTCCCCGGCGGAACCGGAACAGCGCCCGGCACCGTCCTTTGTGCGGGAAGAGGCCACGGCCGTTGCACGGGAGGTTGCCTGCTGTTCACCGGGTCGTGGTGATCGACCGAGAAGATCACGGGGTCCCTGCCCCCTGCCGATGGAGGTCTGAAGTGCACACCCTGCGACAGCACTGGACACGCAGCCTGCTCGCCGCCCTCGCCGTCGTCGCGTCCGTCCTCGGCGTGACCACGGCCGTCGCGCCCGCGGCCGACGCCGCCGTCTACAGCTCCTGCACGCAGACGCGCTGCACGGCGGCGCGTTCCGCGAACTCGACGTGGTCGTCGAAGGGCTACCCCGGCTCGCGCGGCTGGTACAGCTGGCCGAACGGGCAGTGCAACTTCGCCGGTGGCACCTTCCAGAACCGCGAGGGCCAGCTGCCGTCCGGCCACAGCTACCAGGAGTTCGACGTCTACCCGCGCGCCTGCAACGCCTCCCGGGACGCGTACCGGATCGTGGTCGACCGCACCACCGGCTACGTCTACTTCTCGCCGGACCACTACTCGAACTTCTACCGCCTCTAGAAGCACCTCACCTGGCGCTGCGGTCGATCCAGGACCGCAGCGCCCACCAGGTGTGCAGCGCGACCAGCACGTGGGAGCGCGCCGCGTCCGGGCTGTCGCCGAGGTCGACGCCGGTCAGCTCCACGAGCCGGTCCAGCCGGTACCGCACGGTGTTCGCGTGGATGTGCAGCGCGGAGGCCGTGGCGCTGAGCCGGCCCCCGTTGTCCAGGTAGCACAACGCCGTCACCACCATCTCGTGGTGGAACGAGCTCTTCTGGTCGAGCTGGCCGAGCAACGAGTCCGCGAGCACGCCCGCCAGCGCCGGGAACGCCGCGAGAGCGGTCTCACCGGCGAGGTCGGTCAGCATGCGCACCCCTCCCGACGACGCCACCGGCAACGCCTTCGCGCACAGCGAGTACATGGCGCGCAACGACTTGAGCGCCGTCGCGGGTGACACCACGAGAAGGTCGTCCGACGACACCGGCGGCACGTGCGTGAGTCCCGCCAGCCGACCCTCGACCAGTCCGTACACGCCACCGGACGTGTGCAGGCGTTGTTCCAACGTCCGCGCGTGGCTGGGGTCGGTCACCCCGGACACCACGCAGTGATAGCGCCCGTCGGGACGCAACCCCGCGCGTGCCAGTTCGGAGACGTCCGGGAAGTCGCCGGACACAAGCAGCCGGCGCAGCACCTGGGCGTTCAGGTCGCGGGCCGTGCGCGACAGTTGCAGCTCGGCGGTGTGATACCCGCTGACGATGTGCCGCTCGACCGCGCCGACGTAGTGGTCCAGGCCGACCATGAAATCGAGGATCGTGCCGTCGTCGACCCCCAGCGACCGCGCCAGCTCCACGCTCGCGCGGATCAGTTCGGTGCGCCCGGCGTGCACACCGCGCAGCAGACCGGCCATCGACACGCCCTGGGCGGCACGGTCGGCTCCCAGGGCCAGCGCGGCCGAGAAGTCGCCGTCGTCGGGTGAGCCGCCGCGTTCGAGGTGGGCGATCCCCTCGGACAGCAGGCACGCGATGTGCCTGCGGTTCTCCTCGGCTGGCAGCCGGGCGACCTCCGGCGAGTTGCCGCGGGCGGCTTCGACAACGCGGTCGACGACCTCGTCGTCCGCGGCGACGGCGGCGAGCACCCGGCGGACCATCGCGGACGTACCCGGCATGTCGCCTCCGCAAACACGCGTTGTGTGACGGCCACAACACGACCGTCGCCGTTTGGTGGCGGGCCCCTATGCCCCGCTCCGCGGTTACTGGTTAGTTGCTTTACGCGAGAGTAATTCGCGTTGGCACCACCCTTCAACGAGGAAGGCCCTGGGATGTCAGACCGGAACATCAGCCGCCGCAACCTCCTTGCCGCGACCGGTGCGATCGCCGCGACCGCGTCGCTGGGCCAAGCCGTCGCGGGAGCGGCGCCGAGAGCCGACGCGGACGTCATCGTGGTCGGGCACGGCCTCGCGGGACTCGTGGCCGCCTCCGAGCTCGCCGCTGCGGGGCGCAAGGTGCTGCTGCTGGACCAGGAACCCGAGGCCAGCCTGGGCGGACAGGCGTTCTGGTCGCTCGGCGGCCTCTTCTTCATCGACTCCGCGGAGCAGCGGACGGCGGGCATCAAGGACTCGCTGGAGCTCGCCCGCGCCGACTGGTTCAACACCGCCGGGTTCGACCGCGGCGTCAACGACCCCACCGGTGAGGACTACTGGGCGGCCAAGTGGGCGGAGGCGTACCTGAACTTCGCCGCGGGCGAGAAGCGCTCCTGGCTGCACGGCCTGGGCGTGCGCTGGGTGCCGATCGTCGGCTGGGCCGAACGCGGCGGCCAGCTCGCCGACGGCCCTGGCAACTCGGTGCCGCGCTTCCACATGACGCTCGGCACCGGCCCCGGCGTCATGGAGCCGTTCGAGAAGAAGGTCCGCGACGCCGTGCGCGACGGCAAGGTCACCTTCAAGTTCCGGCACCGGGTCGACAGCCTGGTCACCACCAACGGCGCCGTCACGGGCGTGCGCGGCAGCGTCCTCGAACCCAGCACGGCCCAGCGCGGCACGCCGAGCTCCCGCACCAAGATCGGCGACTTCGAGCTGAGCGCCCCGATGGTGATCGTCACCTCCGGCGGCATCGGCGCCAACCACGAGCTGGTGCGGCGCAACTGGCCCGCGCGCCTCGGCCCGGCACCGCGGCGGCTCATCACCGGCGTGCCCGCGCACGTCGACGGCAGGATGCTCGCGATCACCGAGCTCGCCGGCGGCCGGATCGTCAACCGCGACCGCATGTGGCACTACACCGAGGGCATGATCAACCACACGCCGATCTGGCCGGACCACGGCATCCGCGTGCTGGCGGCGCCGTCGTCGCTGTGGCTCGACGCGCGGGGCCGCCGGTTCCCCAACCCCGGCATCCCGTCGCTGGACACGCTCGGCACGCTGGAGCTGATCGGCAAGTCGGGCTACGACTACTCGTGGTTCGTGCTCAACAAGAAGATCATCGACAAGGAGTTCGTGCTCTCCGGCTCCGAGCAGAACCCGGAGATCACCGCGAAGAACCTCATCGCCTACCTGGCGATGCGCCTGCTCAACAGCACGCCACCGCCGGTGAAGGCGTTCATGGACAAGGGCGTCGACTTCGTCGTCAAGAACAACCTGCCGGACCTCGTGGCCGGCATGAACGCGCTGACCGGCCAGAACCTGATCAACCTGGACGAGCTGCGCAGGCAGATCACCGTCCGCGACCAGCAGGTGGACAACCCCTTCTCCAAGGACCTGCAGGTGATGGGGATCCGCAACTCGCTGGCCTACAGCGGCGACAGCCTCGCCCGCACCGCCGGCCTGCACAAGCTCCTCGACCCCGGCTCCGGCCCGCTGATCGCGATCAGGATGAACATCCTGACCCGCAAGACGCTGGGCGGCCTGCAGACCGACCTGCAGAGCCGCGTGCTCGGCGCCGGCGGCCAGCCGATCCGCGGCCTGTACGCGGCGGGCGAGGTGGCCGGGTTCGGCGGTGGCGGCGTGCACGGGTACCGCGCGCTGGAGGGCACGTTCCTCGGCGGATGCCTGTTCTCCGGGCGC
>JASLAV010000986.1 GCA_030146905.1 Lentzea sp.
CGGTCTCGGCCGTCGGGGCGACAGCGCCCCGGACGACGGGGACCGCTCACGACCAGGGCACGACTCAGTCGTCGTGGTCGGTGGTGATCAGTTCGGCGATGGCGTCCAGAGCGGCGTCCGCTCCGTCCCCCTCGGCGCTGAGCACCACCTCGTCACCGTGCATGGCGCCGAGGGTCATCAGACCCAGGACACTCGCCGCTTCCACGGCTTCGCCGCCGTCCTTGCGGATGGTGACCGCCACCGGCTGGTCGGCGGCGGCCTTCGCCAGCAGTGCGGCGGGCCGGGCGTGCAGCCCGACCTTGCTGGCCACGGTGACCCGTCGCTCGGCCATGATGGTTCCTCCCGGTAGAACTGGTGCTTACTTGTCGGTCCTCGGCTCGCGGACGTCGGTCCGCGTGGTGGCTGCCTCGTCCCGGCCGCCGGTGATGCTCTGGTCGGCCTCCGGCGACTCGTCGTCCTCGCGGCCGGGGGTCTTCAGGTTCCACTTGGTGATGACGAACCGGAACAGGAAGTAGTACACCACCGCGTAGATCAGGCCGAGGATGATGAGCAGCCAGGGCTTCTGGGCGATGTTCCAGTTCAGGACGAAGTCGATCACACCGGCCGAGAACGCGAACCCGTCGTGTGCGCCGAGGGCGTTCGAGATCGCCAGCGACGTACCGGTCAGCACCGCGTGGATCAGGTAGAGCGGCCACGCCACGAACATGAACGCGAACTCGAGCGGCTCCGTCACACCGGTGACGAACGCGGTGAGCGCGGCGGAGCCCATGATGCCGCCGATGATCTTGCGCTGGCTGGGCTTCGCGGTGTGCACGATCGCGAGCGCCGCGGCGGGCAGGGCGAACATCATGATCGGGAAGAAGCCGGTCTGGAACGTGCCGGCGGTCGGGTCGCCCGCGAGGAAGCGCGGGATGTCACCGGTCTTCTCGTTGTACTCGCCGAACTGGAACCACACGACGTTGTTGACGATGTGGTGCAGGCCGAGCGGGATCAGCAGGCGGTTGACGACACCGTAGATGAACGCGCCGATGATCGTGCTGCCGGTGACCCACTCCGCGACGGCGGTCAGGCCCGCGTCGAACCACGGGTAGACCAGGCCGAGCAGGACGCCGAGGATCGTCATGACACCGGCGACGATGATCGGGACGAACCGGCGGCCGCCGAAGAAGGCCAGGTACGGGGGCAGCTTGATGCGGTGGTACTTCTGCCACAGCAGGGCGGTCAGCACACCGACGAGGATGCCGCCGAGGACACCGTAGTTGATCACCTCGGGCTTGGCGTCCGGGTCCGTCGGCTGTTCGAGGACGAACGGCGACATCGCCTTGAAGACGCTCGTCAGCACGACGTAGCCGACGACGCCGGCGAGTGCGGTGGAACCGTCACCGCGCCGGGCGAACCCGACGGCGATGCCGACCGCGAACAGCAGGGCGAGGTTGCTGAACAACGCGTCGCCCGCCGCACCGATCACCGCGGCGACTTCGTTCCAGCCGAGACCGTCCTTGCCCAGCAGGTCGTCTTGACCGAAGCGGAGCAGAAGACCTGCCGCGGGCAGCACGGCGATCGGCAGCATGAGGCTGCGACCGAAGCGTTGCAACGTGGCGAGGCCCTTGATCTCACGACCACCGGTTGCGGCGTCCGTGCTCATCGGGTTCCTCCCTTGGCGGGGTTGGGGCCGGTACCCGGGACGGTCCGGTCCAGTTGCATGGTCACCTGGTAGAGATCGCCCCGGTACCAGGAAGTCACGTCTTCGCAGGGGCGCCCCTGGGAGCTGGCGACCCTTCTGAACACGAGCAGCGGGCTGCCCTTGCGGACGTCGAGCGCCTTCGCGGTGTCCGCGTCGGCGGCTTCGGCCCACACGGTCTGCCGCGCGTGGTCGAGCTGGATGTCGTACTTCGCCGCGAAGAGCTCGTAGAGCGACCCGGACAGGTCGCACCGGTCGAGCTCCGGCAGCAGGTGCGGGCTGTACCAGCCGGTCTCGAGTGCCAACGGTGTGCCATCGGCCTTGCGCAGTCGCACGACGCGATAGGCGTACTCGTCGGGCTCCAGTCCCAGCGAGGCCTTCGAACCGGGAGCCGCCTGGCCGCAGCTGATCACCTCGGTGCTGGGCTCGAGCCCGCGCGCCTTCATGTCCGAGGTGAACGAGGCCAGGAGGTGCTGCAGGTCGTAGCGCCGCCGTGCGGTGAACGTCCCGCGCCCCTTGGCACGCATGAGCAGGCCTTCCGAGACCAGCTGGCCCACCGCGGCCCGCACGGTGATGCGGGAGACCCCGTACCGCTCGGCGAGGTCGCGCTCGGACGGGATCGGCGAGCCGGGTGCGAGGTCCTGCTCGGCGAGCCGGCGGAGGATCTCCCGCAGCTGCGCGTGCTTCGGCTTGGGCCCCTCGACGATCTCCTGCACTCGGTCACCTCCTCCAGTGGTACTTTCCGGTCTAGACCAGTTGGTGCGGGAGAATGCTCCGCACACTGAGCGGGTGTCAACCGCTGTTACGCGAACGAGAGGTACGAACGTGGCTGACGAGAAGGCGCAGAAGATCATCGACGCGTTGGGCGGCGCTGACAACATCGTCGAGATCGAGCCGTGCATCACCCGCCTGCGGTGTGAGCTCGAAGACGGGTCCGTTGTCGACGAGAAGGCGCTGAAGGCCTTGGGAGCACACGGAGTCATGCGTTCCGGCAACGTCGTCCAGGTCGTCGTCGGCCCCGAGGCGGACACCATCGCGTCGGACATCGAGGACCTCCTGTGAGCCTCCGCGTCGGCAGCCCGGTCACCGGCCGCGTGGTCGCGCTCTCCGCCGTGCCCGACCCGGTCTTCTCCCAGGCGATGGTCGGCCCCGGTGTCGCGGTCGAGCCGGTTCGATCGGTGTCCGATGTGGTCTCGCCGCTCGACGGCACGATCGTGACGCTGCACCCGCACGCGTTCGTGGTCGCCACGGGTGACGGCGCCGCCGTGCTGGTCCACCTGGGCATCGACACCGTGAAGCGCAAGGGCGAGGGCTTCGAGCTGCACGTCGTCAAGGGCGAAGAGGTCAGGGCGGGACAGCGGATCGTGACGTGGGACCCGGCCGAGGTCGAGGCGGCCGGGTTCGCGCCGATCTGCCCCGTGATCGCGCTGGACGCGTCCGCCGAGGTGCTGGGCGACCTCGCGCTCGACGTGGACGTGGCGGCGAACGACGCCCTGTTCGACTGGTCTCGCTGAGCTCCTGGTCCGGCACGTGAACGGTCCGTTCACGACAGGCCAGGACTTGTACGAACGTCACACCGGGCAGGACCGTGGTCGTCATGACCACGGTCCTGCTCGCGTCTGCGCTGTGCTCGTTGTGGACGGTCGCCGATGTCCTCGACGCACCGCCCTCGTCGTACGTGCTGGCGTTGTTCGGCATCGTTCTCACGGCGACGGACCTGCGGCACCACCGGTTGCCGGACGCGCTGACCCTCCCCCTGGCCGCCGTGCTGCTGCTCCTGGAGGTCCACCGGCTGGGAGCCGCGGTGCTCACGGCGGTGGTCTTCGGCGGCGCTCACCTCGCGGTCCGGCGCTGCCGGCCCGCGCTGATGGGTGGCGGCGACGTGAAGCTCGCGTTCGGGCTCGGCGCACCTCTCGCCCTGTCGTCGCTCTTACCGGCGGCGATCCTGTCCAGTGCGGTCACGCTCGGCGTCGCGGCGCTGCGCCGCACGCGCGGGGTTCCGCACGGGCCGGGGTTGCTGGCCGCCACCTGGGTGTTGACGACGCTGTGAAAGGATCCTGGACGTGCTGCGCTGGATCACCGCTGGAGAGTCACACGGCCCCGCCCTCGTCGCCGTCCTGGAGGGCATGCCCGCCGGTGTCGAGGTGACCACCGATGACCTCGTCGCCCAGCTGGGGCGCCGCAGACTCGGTTTCGGTCGCTCGCCCCGGATGGGCTTCGAGCAGGACGAGGTCGAGATCCTCGGCGGCGTGCGCCACGGCAAGACCCAGGGCGGTCCGGTCGCGGTCACGATCGGCAACTCCGAGTGGCCCAAGTGGCAGACGGTCATGTCGCCGGACCCGGTCGACCCGAGCCTGCTCAAGCCGACGGGCCGCAACGAGGCCCTCACCCGGCCCCGCCCCGGCCACGCCGACCTGCCGGGCATGCAGAAGTTCGGTTTCGACGAGGCCCGTCCGGTGCTGGAGCGCGCTTCCGCCAGGGAGACGGCCGCCCGCACCGCGCTGGGCACGGTCGCGCGGCAGTTCCTGCAGCAGCTGCTCGGCGTGCAGATCCTCAGCCACGTCGTGTCCATCGGCAAGGCCGTGACGCCGGAGGACTCCGCCCTGCCGACGCCGGACGACCTGCCCGCGATCGACGAGTCGCCGGTGCGCTGCTTCGACTCCCGCGGCACCGACGCGATGGTCGCCGAGGTCGAGGCCGTCAAGGAGGCCGGTGACACGGTCGGCGGCGTGATCGAGGTGCTCGCGTACGGGTTGCCGCCGGGCCTCGGCTCGCACGTGCACTGGGACCGCCGCCTCGACGCGCGCCTGGCCGCCGCCCTGATGGGCGTGCAGGCCATGAAGGGCGTGGAGATCGGCGACGGGTTCACCTCCGCGCAGCGCTGGGGCTCGCAGGCGCACGACGAGATCGACCGCGGCAGCGGCCCCGTCGGCGTGACCCGCCGCTCGAACCGCGCGGGTGGTCTCGAAGGCGGTATCACCAACGGCGAGATCCTGCGTGCACGCGTGGCGATGAAGCCCATCTCGACCGTTCCGCGCGCGCTGTCCACTGTGGACGTGCGCACCGGTGAGGCCGCCGTGGCGATCCACCAGCGCTCCGACGTGTGCGCCGTGCCCCGCGCCGGCGTGGTGCTGGAGTCCGTGGTGGCGCTGGTGCTGGCCGAGGCCGCGCTGGAGAAGTTCGGCGGCGACTCGCTCGACGAGACGCGCCGCAACGCGCACGCGTACCTCAAGGCCCTGGAAGCCCGCTGGGAGGGCATGTGAGCCCCCGGTACGTGGTCGTGGGCCCGCCGGGAGCGGGCAAGACCACCGTCAGCGAGATGCTGGCCGCGCGGGCGGGCCTGCCGTTCCGCGACGTCGACGCCGACATCGTCGCGCGGGCGGGCAAGCCGATCTCCGACATCTTCACCGACGACGGTGAGGCGGTCTTCCGCGCCCTGGAGGAGGACGCCGTCGCCAAGGCGCTCGTCGAGCACGAGGGCGTCCTCGCACTCGGCGGGGGAGCGGTGCTCTCGGCCGCGACGCGCGAGCGCCTGCGCGAGCACACCGTCGTGTTCCTGAACGTGGGCATGGCGGAGGGGGTGCGCCGCACCGGGCTGTCGTCCGCGCGGCCGCTGCTGTCCGGCGTGAACCCGCGTTCGACGTTCAAGGCGCTGCTGGACGCGCGCCTGCCGCTGTACCGCGAGGTCGCGACGATCGAGGTGCAGACCGATGCACTGGATCCGGAGCAGGTTGCCGACGCGGTGATCGAGGGAGTTGGCCGATGACCGAGCCCGTGCGCATCAGGGTCGCCGCGGAGAAGCCCTACGACGTCGTGGTCGGCCGCGGCCTGCTCGGCGACATCGTCGAGTTCCTCAAGGACGTCGACAAGATCGCGGTCGTCCACCAGCCGACGCTCGCCGCGACCGCCGAGGTGCTGGTCGACGAGCTGAAGGCCCTCGGTGCCGACGCGCACCGCGTCGAGGTCCCCGACGCGGAGGACGGCAAGGACCTCGCCGTCGCCGGCTTCTGCTGGGACGTGCTCGGCAAGATCGGCCTGTCGCGCTCCGACGCCGTGGTCGGCCTGGGCGGCGGCGCGGTGACCGACCTGGCTGGCTTCGTCGCGTCCACGTGGATGCGCGGCGTGCGCCTGGTGAACATCCCGACGACGCTGCTCGGCATGGTCGACGCCGCGGTGGGCGGCAAGACCGGCCTCAACACCGACGCGGGCAAGAACCTCGTCGGCACGTTCTACGAGCCCGACGCGATCTTCGTCGACCTCGCCACCCTGGAGACCCTGCCGCGCAACGAGCTCGTCGCCGGCATGGCCGAGATCGTGAAGGGCGGCTTCATCGCCGACCCGGTCATCCTCGACCTGATCGAGGCCGACCCGCAGGCCGCGCTGGACCCGACCGGCGACGTGCTCGCGGAACTGGTCCGCCGCAAGATCCAGATCAAGGCCGACGTCGTCACGAACGACCTGCGCGAGTCGTCCCTGCGCGAGATCCTGAACTACGGCCACACCCTGGGCCACGCCATCGAACGCCGCGAGCGCTACCGCTGGCGCCACGGCGCCGCCATCAGCGTGGGCCTGGTCTTCGCCGCAGAGCTGGCCCGCCTCGCCGGCCGTCTGGACGACGAGACCGCCGACCGCCACCGGTCGATCCTGCGGCTGCTCGGCCTGCCGACCTCCTACGACCCCGACGCCCTCCCGCAGCTGCTGGAAGGCATGAAGGTCGACAAGAAGAACAAGGCGGGCGTGCTCCGCTTCGTGATCCTCGACGGCCTGGCCAAGCCGGGCCGCCTGGAGGGCCCAGACCCGTCCCTGATCGCCGCCGCGTACTCGGCCGTCGCCGCCGAACCCACCACCGGCACGGGAAAGGTCATGCTGTGAGGGTCCTCGTCCTCAACGGCCCGAACCTGAACCGCCTCGGCACCCGCGAGCCCGACGTCTACGGCAGCACCACCCACGCCGACCTCGCCGAGATGTGCGAGGCCGAGGGCCGCGAGCTCGGCTTCGAGGTCGAGGTCCGCCAGACCAACCACGAGGGCGAGATGGTCGAGTGGCTGCACGAGGCCGCCGACACCTCCACACCCGTAGTGCTGAACGGCGCCGCGTGGACGCACTACTCGATCGCGGTGCGCGACGCGTGCTCGCAGCTCACCGCGCCCCTGGTCGAGGTGCACATCTCGAACATCCACAAGCGCGAGGAGTTCCGGCACCACAGCGTCATCTCGGCGATCGCGAACGGCGTGATCGTGGGGCTCGGCGTCGAGGGCTACCTGCTCGCACTGCGCTGGCTGTCGCTCAAGAAGTAGCGCCACCCGAGCAGTGCGATCGCGGCGAGCGCAGTCGCGGCGAGCATGACCTGTTCCGCCGCGCTCGCGTTCGGCCTCGCGCGGACTGCACCCGCTGATCGCCGGGTCGCGCAGGACGAACGCCGGCCACCCGTCACGAAGCGGTGCCCGGGCACCGCCCCGGAGGTCGGGGCACTCTGATCTTCATGCGGCCGATCGCAGGGGGAATGCGGAATGCTCCACCACGTCGAACTCTGGGTGCCCGACCTGGCCCGAGCCGAGGCCACCTTCGGGTGGTTGTTCCCCGAACTCGGCTGGACCGAGCACCAGCGCTGGACCGCGGGCGTCAGCTGGAAGCTCGGCGAGACCTACGTCGTGGTCGAGCAGTCCCCGGCGCTGACCGGTCCACACGATCGGATGAAAGCGGGACTCAACCACCTCGCCCTGCACGCGGGCACGCGAGAGAACGTCGACCGCCTCACGCACGAGGCCCAGCTCAACGGCTGGCGGCTCATGTTCGCCGACAGGCACCCGCACGCGGGCGGCGAGGACCACTACGCGGCGTTCCTCGAGAACGAGGACGGGTTCGAGGTCGAGCTAGTCGCGGGCTGAGTCCTTCTGCGCCAGGAACCCGCCCAGCAGCATCCCGAGCCCCGCCGGCGCCAGCACCAGCAACGCCGTGAACGCGGCCCCGCCCGTCAGCGCCACCCACAGCGCTTCCTGCCCCGTCTGGTCCACCAGCACCGCGGACCCGACCACGCCCAGCGCCCCGGCGAACGGGCCGGCGATCAGCGCGGCGATGAACCACTGCATGCCGCGCCCCTCCAGGTCGCGCGCGGTGTCCACGGCGCCCCAGATCACGGCGGCGGCGATCAGCAGGGCCAGGGCGATCGGGCGCACCGAGGTCGCCTCGGGGCTGCGGACGGCGACAGCGGACACGCCGGTCTGCACGGCCCCGTGCAGGAGCCCCATCCACAACGCACGGACGAACCAAGGACGCATGCGGACAGCTTAGGACTGGCCGTACGCTGCGAGACATGTCGTCGTACGCCGCACGCCGGACCGCACTGCGCCGAAAGCTCCAGGCAGCGAACCTGGACGCGTTGCTCGTCACGAACCTCCTGAACGTCCGGTACCTCACCGGGTTCACCGGGTCGAACGCCGCCGTGCTGGTCGACGCGGGCGGGGACGACGCCACGGTCTTCTGCACCGACGGCAGGTACCTCACGCAGTCGGCGAGGCAGGTGCCGGACCTGGAGCGGCTCATCGACCGGCCGTGCGACATCGCTCTCGCGAAGCGGGCCAAGGGCAGGCTCGGGTTCGAGAGCCACCACGTCACGGTCGACGGGCTGCACGGTCTCACCGAGGCCGCCGGCAAGGCGGAGCTCCAGCGCGCCGGTGGTCTTGTCGAGGCGTTGCGGCTGGTCAAGGACGAGGTCGAGATCGAGGCGCTGCGGATGGCGTGCGCGGCGGCCGACCGGGCGCTGGCGGCGTTGATCGGGCACGGCGGCCTGCGGGCCGGACGCAACGAACGCGAGGTCGCGCGCGAGCTGGAGAGCCGCATGCTCGACCACGGCGCGGAAGGGCCGTCGTTCTCCTCGATCGTGGCGTTCGGCGCGAACTCCGCGGTGCCGCACCACTCGCCGACGGACGCCGCGCTGCACCAGGGCGACTTCATCAAGCTCGACTTCGGCGCGCTCGTCGACGGCTACCACTCGGACATGACCCGCACGCTCGTCCTCGGCAGGCCCGCCGACTGGCAGCGCGACCTGTACGACCTGGTCGCGCGCTCGCAGGCGGCCGGGCGCGACGCCCTCGCGCCGGGGGTCGGGGTGACCGACGTCGACCGCGCGTCGCGCGCGGTGATCGAGAAGGCGGGGCACGGGAACGAGTTCCTGCACGGCCTCGGTCACGGGGTCGGGCTGGAGATCCACGAGGCACCGGCGTTGTCGAAGGCAGGTGACGGTACACTTTCGGCCGGTATGGCGGTCACCGTCGAGCCCGGCGTCTACTTGTCGGGGCGGGGCGGGGTCCGCATCGAGGACACCCTCGTGGTGCGCGAAAGCGGACCGGAGCTCCTCACCCTGACCACGAAGGAACTCGTGGTCGTCTGACATCCCCGTCCTACACAGGAGAAATTCCACCGTGGCCACCACGAACGACCTGAAGAACGGCCTGGTGCTGAACCTCGACGGCCAGCTGTGGACCGTCACCGCGTTCCAGCACGTCAAGCCCGGCAAGGGTGGCGCCTTCGTGCGCACGACCCTCAAGCACGTGCTGACCGGCAAGGTCGTCGACAAGACCTTCAACGCGGGCACCAAGGTCGAGACCGCCACCGTGGACAAGCGCGGCATGACCTACCTGTACAAGGAAGGCACCGACTTCATCTTCATGGACGGTGACACCTTCGACCAGATCCCGGTTCCGGCCGAGACCGTCGGTGACGCCGCGAACTACATGCTGGAGAACCAGGAAGCGATGGTCGCCACGCACGAGGGCGTCCCGCTGTTCATCGAGCTCCCGACGTCGGTCGAGCTCGTCATCCAGCACACCGACCCCGGCCTGCAGGGCGACCGCTCCACCGGCGGCACCAAGCCCGCGACGCTGGAGACCGGTGCCGAGATCCAGGTCCCGCTGTTCGTGACGACCGGCGAGAAGATCAAGGTCGACACCCGCGACGGCCGCTACCTCGGCCGCATCAGCGACAAGTCCTGATGGGTGCTCGCAGCAAGGCCCGCAAGCGCGCGGTCGACTTCCTCTACGAAGCCGACCTGCTGGGCACCGACCCGGTGACGCTGCTGGCCGAACGAGTCGGGTCTCCCGACGTGCCCCCGGTGAACGACTACACCGTGTCCCTGGTCGAGGGCGTGCACGCCAACCGCCCGCGCATCGACGACCTGATCTCAGAGCACGCAGAGGGCTGGACCCTGCAGCGCATGCCGGCCGTCGACCGCGCGATCCTGCGCCTCGGCCTGTACGAGCTGCTGTGGGCGACCGAGGTGCCGGACGCGGTGGCCATCGACGAGGCCGTGGAACTCGCCAAGGGCCTGTCCACGGACGACTCGCCGCGGTTCGTGAACGGTGTGCTCGGCCGGATCGCGGTGATCGCGGACCAGCTTCGCGCTGTCCTGTAGTTCCTTTCGCTGACGGCCGCTCCTCCCGCGCGGGAGGAGCGGCCGTTTTCGTGCCTGCGAACTCATCAACGACGTCGATCGGTTTCCGCTGGTATTGGCATTGGACGTCATGTCCCGCCTGCTCCAGGCTCAAGGCATGACCAAGGTGACCTGCGATCTCTCGATCTCGCTCGACGGCTACTCGGCAGGGCTGAACCAGGCGGAGGACCGTCCGTTCGGCGACGACGGCGGCGACGGCTGGGGCAGCACGCTGCACTCCTGGTACGACGACCCGGCCGAGCAGCGGCTGCAACTGGACCGGCTCGCCGGGACCAAGGCGTTCATCATGGGCCGCAACATGTTCGGCCCGGTCCGCGGCGACTGGGACCGCCCGTGGAACGGCTGGTGGGGCGACAACCCGCCCTACCACGGCCCGGTCTTCGTGCTCACCCACCACCCGCGCGACCCGCAGCCGATGGAGGGCGGCACGACCTTCCACTTCGTCACCGGCGGCGTCGAGGCCGCGTTCAAGCTCGCCACCGAGGTGCCCGGTGACGGCAACATCTCCGTCCACGGCGGCGCGACGACCGTCAACCAGTACCTGGCAGCGGGCCTGATCGACGAGCTGCGGCTGCGCATCATGCCGGTCACTCTCGGCGCCGGCACGCGCCTGTTCGACGGCGTCGCGGGGCTGAGGCTGGAGCAGGTCGAGTCACGTGCGGCCGCCTCGTTCACGCACGTGACCTACCGGGTGGTGCGGTGATGGAGCTGCGGACGTTCATCGACGAGGTGTCGTCCCTCGCCGGCGGCACCGACCAGTACGAGATCACGAAGCTGGTGGCCGAACGGGTCACGGCGCTGCTGGACAGCGGCTACCGGCTCCCCGCCGAGCTCACCCGCCCCTCGCCGGACCACCACGTCAACTACCCGCTGCACATCGCCGCGGACGGCAGCTGGTCGTTGGCCGTCGTCGTCTGGGCCCCAGGTCAACGCACACCCGTGCACGGACACGAGACGTGGGGCGTCGTCGGGATCTACTCAGGCGCCGAACGCGAGATCCGGTACGCCAAGCCCACCGGTCCCGGCCCGCTCACGCCGCTCGGCGAGCAGGTCTTCCGCCGGGGCGAGGTCACCGTGTGCTGCACGACCGACGACGACGTCCACGCCGTGATGGCCGAGTCCGGCGAACCGACCATCGGCATCCACGTCTACGGCGCCGACATCGGCACCATCCCGCGCCGCAGGTACGACCCGGAGACCGGTGACGTGCAGTGGTTCACCGGCGGCTGGCACACCCCTTAGCTCCGCGCCCAGCCACGACGCTCACCCTCGTCGATCAGGTGCTTCGCCGCGTCCCACAACGGCGCCGAAGCGTCACCGATAACGGCCTTGCGCGCACGCACGTCATTCGCCGTGACGCCGGGAGTGCGCCAGGTGCCGCCCTTGGCCATCCAGTTCAACAGCAACGGTTGGAGCCGGTCCATCGCCTTGGCGAACCGCGCTTCCGGGGTCTTGCGCGCCTCGAACTCGTCGAACAGCGCCCGCAGCTCACGTCCCGAATCCGCGGGCAGCAGACCGAACAGCCGGTCAGCGGCGGCTTCCTCGCGTTCCTGCTGGCTCACGCCGGCCTCGGTGTCGTAGAGCGGCGTGTCACCCGCGTAGATCTCGACGAGGTCGTGGACGACGACGAGCTTCATGGTGTGGCCGACGTCGATCGGCTCGTCGGCGTACTCCGCGAGGGTCATCACCATGAGCGCGAGGTGCCAGGAGTGCTCCGCGTCGTTCTCCCGCCGGTCGGCCGCGGCGAGCGGGGACTGGCGCAGCACGGTCTTGAGCCGGTCGACCTCGATGAGGAACGTGAGGTGGTCGTGCAACCGGGTGGCCAGGCCGGACGGCAGCGGGGTGCGGTCGGCGAGGAGCTCTGTGTCGGAGGTGGTCACCGTGCCAGGATGCCTTGACGGTACGACGTGACCGCCGACACAGCCCGGAGGTGTCACGTCGGGCCGGCGCGGCGGGTCTTCTCCTGGAGGACCCGTCTGAGGAGGAGCCCGCGTGATCGCGCAGTTCGAGCAGGAGCGCACGCGCTTGCGCGCCATCGCGCACCGCATGCTGGGGTCGTTCGCCGAGGCCGACGACGCGCTGCAGGACGCCTGGCTCCGCGTCGAGCGCGCCGACACGAGCGAGGTCGGGAACCCGGCCGCGTGGCTCACGACCGTGGTCGCCCGCGTGTGCCTGAACATGCTGCGCGACCGGCGCGAGCACGCGTTCGAGATGCCGGACCCGGTGATCGACACCGCCGACGAGCCGGAGCACCTGGTCGTCCGGCGGGACGAGGTCGGGCTCGCGATGCTGATCGTCCTGGACGCGCTGAAGCCCGACGAGCGCCTGGCGTTCGTGCTGCACGACATGTTCGCCGTGCCGTTCGACGACATCGCGCCGTTGATCGACAAGACGCCGGCGACCGCACGGCAGCTGGCGTCGAGGGCGCGCAAGCGCGTGCAGGACCGGCCGGTGCCCGACGCCGGTCTGCCGAAGCAGTGGGAAGCGGTGAACGCGTTCCTCAAGGCGTCGCGTGAAGGTGACCTGGAGGACCTGGTCTCGGTGCTGCACCCCGGCGTCGTGCTGCGCGCCGGCGCCCTCGAAGTGACCGGCGCTCGCACGGTGGCCGGACGGGCCGGCACGTTCCGCAGGTTCTCGCGCTCGGCGGACATCCGCTACGCCCTCATCGGCGGCGAGGCGGGCTTCCTGACGTGGGTCGACGGCGTGCTCTTCTCGGCGATGGCGTTCACCGTCCGGGATGGACAGATCGTCGCGATCCACGTGATCCAGGACAAAAAGCAGCTGGCCGCGATTATTCCGTGAGCATCACCACTGCGAATGCCGGCCATATCTCCGTGCCGTCAGGTGTCTATGTGAATGGGCGCTTGAACGAAGGGGGACCAGCACCGTGGACCAGCAGACCAGGCTCGCCTACCGCATGCTCGGCCGTTTCACCGAGGCCGCGGACGCCGTGCGGGAGGCACGGCGCAAAGTCGGGAAGACGGACGAGCCGGGCTGGCTGAGCACCGTGGTCGCGCGGGTGAGCCTCACGATGCTGCGCGTGCGGGCCAGGCGCGGCTTCGAGATGCCGGACCCCGTGGTGAGCTCCGGCCCCAACGACGAGGTGGGCCTGGGAGTGCTGACCGCGCTCGACGCCCTGACCCCCGACGAACGGGTGGCCTACGTGCTGCACGACATGTTCGAGGAACCGTTCGAGCAGGTGGCGCCGCTGATCGGCCGGACGCCGCCGGCCGCGCTGCAGGTCGAGGCGCGGGCGCGCAAGCGGGTGGAGACCAGGCCGGTGTCCGATGTGGACCTCGACGGGCAGCGTGCGGTGGTCGACGCGTTCGTGGCGGGGGAGCGGGTGCTGGACGCGGACGTGACGCTGCGGTCGGAGGACGTCTGGCTGCGCGGCACGGGGATGGTCGCGCCGAAGGCCGCCGTGCTGCGGTCACCGTGCATGGTGCCGGCGGTGGTCGGCGGCGAGGCCGGGCTGATGTCGGTGGTGGACGACAAGCCGATCGCGCTGGTGGCGTTCACGGTGCGCGAGCAGAAGATCGCGGCGATCCACGCGATCACGGACCGGGAGCACGTCCGACGGCTGTGTGCGTCCACCACACACACGGACCTCGCCGGGTACCCCCAAAATCAATTCTACTGAGCGGGTCCGTCCGAAAAGCGGCAATGGCTCCTCCGACGTCCTCAGGGCGACTGACAGGACGTCGGGGGAGCCACTGCCGGAAAACGGCGGAAGCTCAGTCTTCCTTCGCGGGCCGCGCCTCGGGAGGCAGCACACCCCAGTCGATGAGCTGCTCGGTGAGCTCGCCCGGCGTCATGTCGTAGATGATCGCGAGCGAACGCAGGTCCTCGGTGCGGATGGAGAGGACCTTGCCGTTGTAGTCACCGCGCTGCGACTGGATGGTCGCGGCGTAGCGGGCCAGCGGGCCGACCTTCTCGACCGGCAGCTGCTGCAGCCGTTCGAGGTTGATCACGATCTTGGTGGCCGGCTCCGCACCCGAGGGCACGCGGCCCTCCGGGAGGAGCTCGGCAACGGGAACCCCGTAGAAGTCGGCCAGCTCGGCCAGCTTCTGCACGGTCACCGCGCGGTCACCGCGCTCGTAGGAGCCGACGACCACGGCCTTCCAGCGACCGCCGGACTTCTGCTCGACGCCGTGCAGGGACAGTCCCTGCTGCTGGCGGATAGCGCCGAGCTTGGCCCCCAGCGCCTTGGCGTAGTCGCCCATGTGGCGGTTCTCCGTTCATTCGCCCCGTCAGCAGTACGTGCGTGCTGCGGGGAGGCTTCGATCGATACGCAGAGTAATGATTACTCGCCGTGGTCGGCAGGTCAAGCTGATCTCGAGGAGAGACGCGCGCCACGCCTGGCCTACCACTCGGATGGTTGACCGTCCGTAGGTGATA
>JASLAV010001044.1 GCA_030146905.1 Lentzea sp.
CGCGTTGCACGCGCGGATCACCCACGCGATGGCCGAGGCGTTCGTGGCGGGCGCGTCCGACGTGCCGCGGTTCGAGCCGCCACCGTCGGCCCAGCTGCGGCTGCTGACGGCCGCGAGCTGGGGGCGGCTCGACGGCATCGGTTCCGACATGAAGACCTTCCCCGCCGACCTCGCCTCCGAGCTGTGGTGGCGGGTGCACGAACGCACGCTCGCGCCGTTGAGCACGGACGAGCGCCGCCTCGCCTGCGACCTGTTGCTGCGCCTGGGTTATCCGCAGCACGCGGCATCGGTGATCGGGCTCGGCGTGATCGACCCGCGCACGCACGTGCTCTCACCGGACCTGGCGCTCGAACAGCTCGCCGTCCTGCGGTGCCACCTCCCGGCCTCCACCGTGGAAGCCATGGCGTTGAAGGGTGCGCGCTCCCGGCTCCCCGCCGGCACGCGGCGGGACCTGGCGTTGTTCGTGGTGTTCCGCAACGCCGCGCGAGGCGCCGACTCCACGTCCATGCGGGCCGCCGCGGCGCTCGCGATGAAGGCCTCGTCGGAGCTGCCGCGCGACGGGTTCACCGGCGCGTTGCACCGGGTGCGGCTGCACCGGGCGATCGCCGCGGTGCCGTTCGTGCGGCGCGACATCGCCGAGACGCACCGGCTGCTCGGGCGGGCGCTGGAAAGCCTGGTCTCGGCCGTGCCGGGTGACGTCGCGATCGACAGGCTCGCGTGGGCGGACGAGGCCTACGCCCTGTACGGCCTCCTCGTGCGGACCCACCTCGCGATCGGTCTCCACCAGCGCGCCGCCGGGTACAGCGACGAGCTGGTCGAGCTCAGTCCCGGCGACGACAGGACGTGGGCACTGCGCGGCGACGCACTGGCCGCGTGCGGCCTCCTGGACGACGCGGTGGAGGCCTACGGCCGTGGTGTGGCGCTGGGTGGCTGGGGTGCCGCGCGGGCGGCCCACCTCCGGGGGTTCGTGCTGGAACGGCTGGGACGGGTGGCCGAGGCCGCCGAGTCGTACGTGCTGTCGCTGCGCGTCGACCCGACGTCCTCTGTCGAGTCAGCGGGCGTCGGCCGTGACCAGCAACCGCAGGTGCGCGCTGAGCCAGGTGTCCGCGGCAGGGGCGTCGGCGAACGCCGTGACCAGGGCCGCCGCCGTGCGCAGACCGGTGCGGTGCAGGTGCGCGCCGACCTCGCGCGCGCGGGCGAGCAGGCTGTCCGTCAGGTGGTCCAGGCCTCGATGCGCGGCCTCGGCCAGGACGGTCAGCGCGCTGTCCACACCGGAGCTCAACGGATCGGACGTCGTCACACCCGGCTGCAGCGGTTGCGGTGAGGTGTCCGCCGCGAGGTCGAGCACCACCACTCCCGCCTCGGTGAGGACGGCCACCGGGTCGACGACCAGCGCGCCGCGATGGCGGCGCACCGAGCCGGTGATGGTCGTCGGTCCCGCGCGCAACGCCGCCGCCAGCGCGTCGAGCGACCTCGGCGCCACGGCCCGATGCGTCGCTTCGAGGACGCACGTGCTGCCGGTGGGGCCGTGCAGCGTGGCGGTGAGGCGTTGCGCGGCGGGGTCGTAGACCAGATCGGACACCTCGGCGACGCGAACCGCGCGCACCAGCTCCGCCTCGACCCTCGCGCGGACCTGCCGCGGTGGCAGCTCGGCCAGTTGTGCGGCCGTGGCGTCGTAGTCGTCGACCACCAGGGCCCGCGGCAGGTGGTCCCACGCCGTGCCGACCGGGGTGAGCGAGGTCTTCGCGACCCTGCTGGTCTTCAACGCCACCACGCGGCTCGCGCTGCGGCTCGCGGACTCCGAGACGACGTTCGACGCGGCGAGGCGTTGAGCGGTGCGCAGGGGAGTGTCCCGCTGCACCAGCACCACGTCGCCCGACGCGAGGTACACGTCCGCCGTGTTCTCGGTGCGCAGTCGCGCGCCGAGCGCCGTCAGCCTGACCCGGCGCAGCGGTGTCTCCGCGGGCTCGTCCGGGCCGAGGACCTCGGCGCGCGGACCCGTGGCGGTGATGCGCGCGTGCAGCTCGGTGAGCAACGCGGCGAACAGCTCCGCCTCGTAGCCGGCACTCCTGGCGCGGTACGCGGACAGCTGGGCCAGCAGGTCGGTGATCACCGCGGCGGGCCAGTGCAGGCGCTGGGCGGTCAGGTCGCGGTGCAGGCGCTGCCACGCGACGTCGAGCACCTCGCTCGCGTTGGTGGCGCCGTCGAGCAGCAGCTGGTCGAGCAGGTCCGCGACCGCGCCCAGATCCGCCGCCGTGGTGGGGGATCCGCCCACGTCGACGGTGTCGGTGCCCTGGGCGTCGGCCTCCCGGAACGCCCACACCGCCAGCGCCGTCGCCTCGTCCTTGGTGACCGCGTCGGTGTGGACGTAGGACAGGTCGCCGGGGACGAGGAACGTGACCGTGCAGGTCGGGAGCTCCGCCTGAGCGGTCCGGTCCTGCGCGGTGGGACGCCGGAGCTTGGCCCGGTAACCCGCCTGCAGGACCCTGCGCGCACGTCGCAGCGTGCGTTCACCCATCAACGCCACCAGGTCGTCGTCCGTCACCACGCCCGGCGACCACAGCTCGGCGGGTGCGCCGGTCTCCCGGGTGCGCTGGTAGGCCAGGACGACCGCGATGCGGTGCCGGCACACACCGGCCGCGCCGCAGCTGCACCGCGCCGCGTCGAGCGCGGTGCCCGGCGGCAACGTCGTGGTGGTGCCGTCGGGGAACTCGCCCTGGACGGCGCCATCGGCGTCGGTCTCGAGCGCGGGGACGGCGCCCGCGTCGAGCTCCTTGACGGCACGTTTCACCAGACCGCGGTTGGCCAGCGCCGCGAGCGCGTCCGTGGTCAGTGCCAGCAGGTCGGATCTGGTCACCTGAGCTTCTCCGCAACGAATTCCGCGAGCTGTCCCGGGGTCATGGCGCCGACGTGGGCGCCGACGTTCGCGAGGCGCTGGCCCAGCGCGCGGTCGTAGTCCGGGTTCGCCTCCTCGTCGAGCGCGGCGAGGCACAGGACGTGCGTGCCCTGCTCGCACAGGTCCTTCACCGTGCGGACCAGGTGCGCCTCGTTGCCGCCCTCGTAGAAGTCGCTGATGATCGCGACGATCGACCGGCGCGGGCTGTCGACGAGCCCCGCTCCGTAGGCCACGGCCTTCGCGATGTCCGTGCCACCGCCCAGCTGCACCTTCATCAGCAGCTCGACCGGGTCCGTCACGTCCGAGGTCAGGTCGACCACGCTGGTGTCGAACGCGACCAGGTGCGTCCTGAGGCCCGGCAACCCCCACAGGCACGCGGCGGTCACCGCCGAGTGGATCACCGAGCTGGTCATCGACCCCGACTGGTCCACCAGCAGGACCACCTGCCACTGCTCGACGTGCCGCTTGGTGCGCGACACGAACTTCGGGTGCTCGATCGCGAGCTTGCGCTCGTCGGGCTGGTAGCGCTGGAGGTTCGCCCTGATCGTGGAGCGGAAGTCGAAGTTGCGCGAGTTCTTGTGGATGCTCGGCCGGCGCGACCGCGTGCCGCTGAACGCCGTGCGCACCTCGGTCTTCAGCTTCTCCATCAGCTGCCGCACGACCGCTTCGACGATCTTGCGCGCCATCGCGAGCACGGCGGGGTTCATCAGGTGCTTGGTCCGCAGCACCGCACGCAGCAGGGCGGGGTTCGGCTCGATCCGTTGCAGCACCTCGGGATCCGTGACGATGTCCGTGATCTCGTACCGCTCGACCGCGTCGCGTTCCAGCCGCTCGACGGTCTCCCGTGGGAAGAGGCTGTGGACGTCGTCCAGCCAATCGACCGTCTGCAGCACCGAATCCTCGCTACCGCCCTTGCGCACACCGCGTTCGGCCAGGTCGGGATCACGCCCGTAGAGCCACTCCAGCGCCGCGTCCCTGCGCGCCGCCTCGCCCTGCAGTGCGCCGGTGCAGCGCGACGCGGGTTCACCGAGGATGAGCCGCCAGCGTTCCAGGTCCGTCATGCCAGCCCGCCCTTCACCAGCAGCGCGTCGACGCGCCGTTCCACCGCCATCGCCTCCGCCACGACCACAGGGTCCGCGGAGAGCTTCGTGATGCTCTTGGCACTGCCCTCGACGCCGCGGTGGTCGAGGACGGTGGCCGCGATGGTCTCCCGTTCCCTGGGCGGGAAGTAGCCGAAGGCGAGCCGCAACGCGGGCAGCGCGACCAGGAACTCGTCCTCCGTCATCGCGCTGACCAGCTCGTCCAGCACCCCGACCAGGCCGGGGCTCGCCAGCACCTCCTCCCGCGCCACCGCGAACAACCCGGCGAGCCAGTCGCCGAGCGCCTCGACGCCGCGAATCCTGCGCACGTCCGGCTTGGTGCCGAGCGCCCAGGCGAGCCCGAGCGCGGCACCGCGCAGGTCCGGCGGCGCCTGCGCGTCGTCGCTCACGCGGATCGCGACACCGGTGACGTCCGCAGGGTCCAGCGACAGCGCCGCTCTCGCGTGCAGCACGGAGTCCCTCGTCGCGGCCATCGCCTTGAGCCGCTGCGGATCGGCGGGAGCCGGTCCGCCGTGCAGGCCCTCGATCAGCCACAGCACCCTGGTCGTGGCCGCGTCGATCACGGCGCCCAGCAACGGGTCCCGCCTGGTGCCGAACAGCCTGTCGTGCCGCCAGAGACCGAGCACACCGCTCAGCACCCGCCCCAGCGCCGCGAGGTCGCCCGTCTGCCGGACGCCCTCGTTGAGGGACTCCTTGACCTTGCCGGACAACGTGGAGATCCCGCAGAGCACGGCGTCGAACAGGATGACGGCCAGCTCCTGCAGCGCGGCGTCCCGTGACCGGCGTTCGAGCACCGCTCCTGCCGCTTCCTCCAGCGTGGCGCCGTTCTCGGCGGCCTCGATCAACGCCGCGAGCCGTTCCTCGGCCGGTCGCAGCGTCCACTGCTCGTCCAGCTGGGGCCGCGCGCCCTCCGACGGCCCGCTCGTGCGCTCGAAGCCGGGAATCCGCAGCACCCGGAGGCGGTGCAGGATCCTGCTGCGCTCCAACGCCTCCGCGTCCGTGAGGTCGAGCGCGATCTTGCCCTCCCGGTCGAGCCCGTGCGTGCGCAGCAGCTCCTGCACGGCGTTGACCAACGGCGGTGCCGGCGTGCTCGGGTGCAGCCTGCCGGCCTTGCCGCCGCGCAACGCGCCGATCATCTCGACCAGGGCCGGGTGCGCACCGGGCTGCAGCGTGCCGCGCCGCGTCCACGGCGGCGGCTGCGTGAGGTCCTCGGAGATCAACGCGCTGGTCAGCCCGTCCAGCACGTCCGTGCGCGCCGGGTTGGCGTGACCCCGCAACCTGGCGAGCGCGCCTGCCTGGGTGCGCGCGGCGATCAGGTCCGCCGTGGACACCGGCTGCTGCTTCTTGCGCAGACGGGTCGCCACCGACTCGACCAGCCAGTCCGCCGCGCGCCGTGACCCGTTCTCCCACACCTGCTGGTAGTAGCCGGGCGACGGCATGCCCGACTGGTACCCGGTGAACGCGTCCAGCCGTGCGTGCGAGTACGGCACCAGGTAGCTGGCGCCCTTCTCCCGCTCCGGCACCTCCGGCCACTCGGTGCCGCCGTCGAGCATGGCTTTGAGCGCGGGGGTGTGGAAGCCGCCGGTGACGACCACGACCGGCCTGTCACCCGCGTCCGCCACCGCCGCCCGCACCCACCGGGCCATGTACTCCTCGCGGGCCGAGTCGCCCGCGTCGGCGGTGGCCGTGCCGCGCAGCAGGTCGAAGTACTCGTCCATGCCCCTCGGCTCGTCCTCGGACTCGAAGAGGTGGTCCCACAGCACGTCGACGTTGTCGACCGCGAACTCCCGGCACAACCGGTCGACCACCTCGGCGTACCGCAGCTCCGCGTCGGCGTAGCGGTTGCTGACGTCGCGGAACGCCTCGTGCCACGCGGGCAGGTCGATGAACCTGACCTCCGCGCCGCGGCGGCGTCCCTCGGTGATCGCCACCCACTCCGGCGAGTAGTCGCAGAACGGCGACCACGACGCGTGGGTGTCCGAGTAGCTGAACAACGCGACCGGCAGCTCGTGGCCCAGCAGCAACTCGTCGATGCGCTCGTTGAAGTCGGCGGGCCCCTCGATCAGCACGTACGCGGGCCGGTGTTCCTCGATGGCGGCGGCGACCAGCCGGGCACAGGCGGGACTGTGGTGCCGGACGCCGACGAACACGGCCCCCATCAGCCGGGCAGCAGGTGGCGAGCCTGGTGCAGCGCCTGCCACTGCTGGCCCCTGCGCCGCGACGCGTGCTGCTCCAGGTACCGCCGCAGCCGTGCCAGGTCCTCGGCGTTGTCCTTCGCCGCCGTGCCGGCCAGGCATTCGACGACGTCCGCGGCCGATCCCACCTCACGGCGCAGGAACCAGCCCCGCAGGCCCACCGCGTGCGCCACCGACACCGCCTCCGCCGTGCTCATGACGGTGGTGAGCCGGTCGGTGCCCTCCCGCAGGTCGCGGAACGTCCGCACGAGGACCTCCAGCACGTCCCGCCTCGGCGCGAGCTCCACGCCGGAGCGCTCCAGCAGCTTCGCCGCCTCCTGCTCGACGAGTGCGAGCTCGGTGTCGAAGTCCGCGATCGGGAAGACCGTCTCGAAGTTGAACCGGCGCTTGAGCGCGGCGCTCATCTCGTTGACGCCCCGGTCCCGGGTGTTCGCCGTGGCGATCACGTTGAACCCGTCCTGCGCGAACACCATGCCGTCGGGACCGTTGAGCTCCCCGATCGCCATCACGCGGTCGGACAGCATCGACAGCATGCAGTCCTGCACCTCCAGCGGGCAGCGCGTGATCTCCTCGAACCGCACGATCTTGCCCTCGGCCATGCCCCGCAGCATCGGCGCGGGGACGAGCGAGCGCGGCGACGGCCCCTCCGCCACCAGCAACGCGTAGTTCCAGGAGTACTTGATCTGGTCCTCCGTCGTCGCCGCGCCACCCTGGATGGTGAGCGTCGACTCCCCGCAGACCGCGGCCGCGATCAGCTCGGACAGCAAGGACTTGGCCGTGCCGGGCTCGCCGACGAGCATCAGCCCGCGGCTGGTCGCGAGCGTGACCAGCGCCCTGTCCACGAGGGACGGATCGCCCACGAACTTCTTGG
>JASLAV010001061.1 GCA_030146905.1 Lentzea sp.
AGCCTTCAACTACGGCACCAAGTGGGTGGGATCGACCTCACGGGCGGGCTGCGGCGCGCACACCAAGGTCGGGCCCGGCGACTACCTGCTGGTGGCGAAGCTGGCCGGCAAGGCCAGCTCGCCCGTCGTCTTCAGGCTGGAGCGCTAGGGCGCCTCACGGCCCGAACCAGCGCTCCTCGGCACCGCCGCGCGGCGCGCCGGACGTCTTGCCGATGATCAGCTCCGTGGCGAGGTTGACCGACCTCGGCCGCGAGCGCTCGCTCGCGTCGAGCAGCAGCTTGCCCGCCGCGCGGCCCTTCTCCAGCACCGGCTGGCGGACCGTCGTGAGCCCGGCCTCCTCGCCGGCGCGGATGCCGTCGAACCCGGTGACGGAGATGTCGTGCGGCACGCGCAGGCCACGGCGGGCAGCCTCGGTCATCGCGCCGAGCGCGAGCACGTCCGAGGTGCAGATCAGTGCGGTGACCCCAGGGTCGCGGTCGAGCACCTGGGCGGCTCCCGACGCGCCGGAGGCCATGTTGTGGTCGAAGCGCTCGACCACGGGGACCTGCGACCAGTCGACGCCGGCCTCGCTGAACGCCTCCGCCAGTCCGGACAGGCGGTTGCGCTGCACGTGGAAGTGCGCGGCGTGCTGGCGGTCCGGCGTCACGAATCCGTCGTTGCGGTCACGCGCGAGGCGCATGCACACGACGCCGACGCGGCGGTGGCCCAGCCCGATCAGGTGCCTCGCGAGCTCGTACATCGCGGCGCGGTCGTCGATGCCGACGCGGTCGACCGTGCCGAGGTCCGGCTGGTCGCAGACGACGGTGGGCACCGGGCGTTCCAGCACCGCGGCGAGGTGCGGGTCGTCGTCCGGCACGGAGTAGACGACGAAGCCGTCGACGCCGGCGCGGTGGACGGACGCGACATCCTCGCGTTCGGGGTTGGCCGGGACCAGCAGCAGGCCGGTTCCGGCGTCCTCGCACGCCAGCGCGAGGCCTTCCAGGAAGCCGATCGCGGCAGGGTCGCGGAACGCGTAGGAGAGGTTCTCGGTGAGCAACAGGCCCACCGCCCCGGCTTTGCGCGTGCGCAACGAGCGCGCCACAGGATCCGGGCCGGGATAACCCAGCCTTCGGGCCGTGTCCAACACCCGCCGCCTCAGCTCCGGGGAGAGCTGGTCGGGACGGTTGTAGGCGTTGGACACCGTTGTCCGGGAAACGCCCAGCTCAGCGGCCAGAGAGGCCAATGTTGCCGGACGTCGCACATGCATCGACCGCGCCATGAAAGGACCGTAACGGTTCAGAACCAATTCGTGAAGCGAGGGTGACCTGTGTCCCTCAAATGACGCATCCGCGCAGGTTGTTCCATCTGCCTTGTTCAGAATTTGGTCCAGACCAATGGACATCTCACTTGGGAGGCGCGGTCGACTCCCTCGCGACCAGCCGCGGCCGGAAAACGCGGGTGTAGTTGTCGGTGCCCTGCCTGCGGCGATCGGGGTCCAGGCGGTGCACGAGCTCGTCGATCGCGGCCGCCGCCATCTCCTCGATCGGCTGCGCGAGCGTCGTCAAAGCGGGCGAGGAATAGGCGGCCAGCGGAATGTCGTCGAACCCGACGACGGACAGTTCGTCCGGTACGGAGATCCCCCGCTGGTGCGCCTCGCGCATGACCCCGAGCGCCATGTGGTCGGACGAGCAGATCACCGCGGTCGGCGTCACCGTGTCCAGCAGCCTCGCCACGGCCACGCCGCCGCCCTCCGCGCTGAACGGCCCGTGCGAGACGTACTCGGAACCCGCCGGCAGGTGGTTCTCCTCCAGCGCGGCGGCCCACCCGGCGCGCTTCAGGCGTGACGGGAGAGACCGCGCGGGGCCCGAGACGAACCCGATCCGCTCGTGGCCCAGCTCGATCAGGTGCTTGGTGGCGGTGTAGCCGGCGAGCTGCTCGTCCACCGTCACGTCGGGCACGTCCAGCGCGGGCGTGGCGCCGTTGAGGAAGACCATGTGGACGCCGTCGGCGACGAGCTTCGCGTAGTAGCTCGGGCGCGGCGCCTGGCCGAGCGGCACCTCGACGTTGGTGATCTCCGGCGACACGAACACCATGCCCTCGACCCCGCGGGCCAGGAGCATCCGCACGTACTCCTCCTCGCCCATCGGCGCGCCGCTGCGGGTGTTGCACAGCAGCGAGGAGTAGCCGAGACGCGCGGCCCGCGTCTCCAGTGCCTCGGCGAACGCCGGGAAGACCGGGTTCGAGAGCTCTGGCACGAGCAGGCCGATCACGCCGGTGCGCTGCAGCGCACCGAGTCCGCGCGGGGTGTACGGCATCTCCGCGAGGACCGACAGCACCCGCTGCCGGGTCTCCTCGTTCACACCCGCACGCCTGTTGAGAACACGGCTCACGGTCGAGATGGACACCCCGGCTGCCCTGGCGATCTCGGACAGTCCGGACACGTTGCCTCCCTGCTCGCGCTCGGTTCGGCGCAAGCCTGCCGTGTTCAGAAAAAATTTGCAACGAGCGTTTGCAAGACAACGCCGTTACGGCTTGGTTACGGTCGACGTCTTGACCTGACCATGGTTCGGGTAGTGAAATCGCCCGCAACATTCTCGCAAAACCTTGCAATACCCTCATCTCACTGGGAGATGAGGCCCAGCTGGAGGGAACGGCAGCAACGATGCGACGGACAACCCTCGTGACCGCCATGGCGACGGGTGTCGCCCTCGCTCTCACCGCCTGCGGAGGCGGTGGGTCGAGCAACAGCGGATCCGACTCGGGCGAAGTGACCTTCTGGGACACCAGCGGCCCCAACGAGAGCCCCGTGTTCAAGAAGATCGCGGAGGACTGCGCCGCCAAGGGCGGCTACAAGGTCAAGGTCGAGACGCAGGCGTTCGACGGCGC
>JASLAV010001091.1 GCA_030146905.1 Lentzea sp.
TTCGCGTGCGGCGCGCGATCCGCGATGGTCACCCGAATGGCCGTCACGGTGAGCGGGAATCTACATGGGTATACGCGGGAAGCAATGCCCTGGTTGACTCACCCGTCAAAAGTCACGTCCGGGTCACGGTACTCGGTCGCTCTGCTCACTGTGAGTATAGCGGCTGGCGCTCTGAGTGACTGATTTGGGCCCGTCGCACCGGTTCGGTGAATTCGTGAAGCGAACGCCGTTGGGTTCACGTTCCGGTCGGTATGCCACGTCACAGGGGTACAGGCCCCCTCGGAGGCCCTCGCGGGGACGTGAGGGCTCGACTCGGCTCCCGTCCGGCGGAATGAATGGAACAAAGGCCCGAGCCGCCTTGAATCCATTTAAGGCGTGCGTCCCCGGAGGGCGAGCTTAAAAATATTTAAGACGGATTAATCGTCTGAACGGTGGATTGGTGACGACGGGTGGTCGGCTAACTTCACGTCAGATCACGAGAAACGATCGGAGACCTGCTGAATACCCGGTAAACCCCACTCCCGGCGCCGAGAGCCCCGGCTGGTCCACCTCGTTCCACCGGTGTGGGAAGGCCAGCGCGCACTGCTCATCGGGTTCCTCCCTCCTGCTCGGAACCCGGTGGTGCGGCAGCGGTGCGCAGCGGCCGGCCGGTGCCCGCCGGCGGCGTCGGACCCGTCCCACGGTCCGCACGCCGCCGGCGGTGTTCTGCCCGGCCCGCACAGGGCCCTCTACACCCTCCGGAGCCTCAATTGCACGCGTGCGCCACCCAGCGGCCCGCGGTCGACGTGGAGAGAACCACCCGTGCTCTCCGCGGCGCGGCGGGCGATGTCGAGGCCCAGCCCGGTGGAGCCACCACCGCTGGCGCCGCGGCGCACGGCGCGTGCGATGTCCGCGATGCCGGGACCGGCGTCCTCGACCACCAGTGCCACCAGATCGGCCTGGTGCACCAGCGTCACGGCGAACCGCGTGCCCTCCGGGGTGTAGCGGAAGACGTTGCCCAGCAACGCGTCCAGCGCGGCCGTGAGGTCCGTGCGGGCGAGCGGCACGTGGGCGGGCCTGTCGGCGCCCCTGACCGTCCAGGGCCGTTCCTGGTCGTCGGCGAGCGCGGACCAGAACACCAGCCGCTCGCGGACGACGCTCGTCGCGTCGACACCGCTGTCGCCGGGTCGCAGGCCGGAACGAGCGGCCTTGATGATCTCGCCGACCTCTCGCTCGAGCCCCTGAACGGCCGTGCGGATGCGATCCGCACTCGACCCCTGTCCGAGGGCGTCCGCGTCCAGCAGCAGGGCCGTCAGGGGCGTTCTCAAGCGGTGCGAGAGGTCGGCTACCACCTCCCTTTCGGAGGCGAGCAGGTGGCGGACGCGCTCGGCCATGGCGTTGAACGCCCGGCCGGCCTCCGCCACCTCGGGAGGTCCCTTGACGGGAACGCTCGCGGTGAGGTCCCCCTGTCCCATGCGCCGCGCGCCTTCCGCGAGCGCCCGCGTGGCCTCGACGGCACGCGCGCCCAGCCGGTCGGCGACGAGCACAGACCCCGCGACGAGCCCGACCGCGACACCGGCGAGCAGCCACCACGTGCCGACCACGCCGTGGGTGAGCTGCTCGTGCGGCACGAACGCCTCGATGATCGCGAGGCCGCTCTCGCTGGTGGCGAGCGGTTGCAGGTAGGCGACGCCGTCGGGGCGTTCGACCGTGGACGCCGTCGCGAGGTTCCGCGCCTGCTCCAGGTCCTTCGCGGTGATGTGCGACGTGCCGTAGGTGGCGGCGGGAGAGCTGAGGTGCACCGCGAGCCGCTGCTGCCCGCCGAAGCGGGTGCTGCGGATGGCCTGGCGGATCTCCTGGGGCTTCGTGGTGATCACCAGCGCCGGCGTCAGCGCGTTGGCCTGCTTCTCCGCCTCGCTGAGCGCGCGGGTGTACGCGGCGTTCTTGACGACGATCGCGAGCGGGATGAGGAACGCCAGCGCCACCATGCTGGTCGCCGCGAGAGCGACCAGCACGAGTGACCGCCTCACCTCGGTGCGACCAGTCGCACGCCGACACCGCGCACCGTGTGGAGGTAACGCGGCTGTGCGGCCCGTTCACCGAGCTTGCGGCGCAACCAGGACAGGTGGACGTCGAGCGTCTGGTCGTCGCGGTGGGACGGCCACAGGCTGGCGAGGATCTCGGCGCGCGGCACGACCTCGCCGTGGCGTGCGGCGAGGTAGGAGAGCAGCTCGAACTCCTTGTGCGTGAGCGAGAGCTCCTGTCCGTCCACAGAGGCCCTGCGGAGGCTCACGTCGATCTCCAGGCCGCCGACGACGAGCTGCTTGCTGTCGCGGGCCCGCCGGAGCACGGCCTGCAGACGGGCTTCGAGGTGCTCGCTGGAGAAGGGTTTGACGAGGTAGTCGTCGGCGCCGGCGTTGAGCAGGCGGATGATCTCCGCCTCGTCGTCGCGGGCGGTGGCGATCACCACGGGGGTGTTCGTGACGCCCCGGATCATCCGCAGCGCGTCGCCGCCGTCGAGGTCGGGAAGGCCCAGGTCGAGCACCACGACGTCGTAGGCGGTGGCGCTGACTTCGCGCAGGGCCTCGATCGCGAGCGCGACACCGTGCACGATGTGTCCTTGGCCGGTGAGCGCGCGCGTGATCGCCGCCCGCACCACGGGGTCGTCTTCGACCAGCAGAACTGATGCCATGTCTAGGGGAGGGTCGTCGCGATGAGACGGTCGATCGGGTACCTGGCCGCCTGGGCCGTGGTGACCGCCGTCGCCGTCGGCCTGTCCTGGTTCGGCATCCGGTCGGCGATGGAACCGGCGCCGGTGGCCGCGCTGGACACCACGACGGGATCGGTCGTGCTGCCGATGCCCACGGTCACCTCGCCCACCGTCCCGCAACCCGAGCCGGGTCCCCCGATCGGCACCTCGGCTGTGACACCCACGTCCACCAGACCTCCCGCGGTCAGCTCTTCCGTTCCCGCTCCTCCGAGTAGTACGGATGCGCGTCCCGCTCCGGCTCAACTCCCGGAGGGCGAATGGCAGCCGGACGGATCCTACGTCCACGCGTTCCACCTGAGGGGAGGCGACGTGGTCGTCCGCTACCGCCCGACGGGGGCGGTGTCGGCGCTGTCGGCCACTCCCGCCGACGGCTGGTCGGTGGCCGTGGAACAGCCGGGCGGGCCGCTCGTGGTGAACTTCCGCACCGCCGCCGGGCAGTTGTCCAGGCTCGAGGCGACCTGGTCCGACGGCCCGACGGCGCGCGTGATCGAGCAGTAGCAGCTACAGGCCGATGGCCTTGGCGACCTGCGCGGGCTTGAGCACCCGCAGGACCGCCTCGAACAGGTAGTAGTCGCCGTAGGGCAGCGACACCTCCACGCCGTCCTCCGCGGGACGGTTGCGGGTGCCGCGCGCCATGATCGCCTCCGCCCGCGCCGACCTCGTGGTCAGGCACGTGCTCACCAGGCCGTCGAGGATCTTCAGCGCCCTGTCGCGGTAGCGGTCGGTGCCGGTCGCCTTCGCCAGGTCGAGCAGGCCGCACGCCATGATCGCGCCCGCCGACGAGTCCTTGACGTCGTTGGCGCCCAACGGCGAGCGGTAGTCCCACACCGGCACGTGGTCCGGCGTCAGGGCGTCGAGGGCGAAGTCGGCCATCCTGCGCGCGGTGTCGCGGAACTCGCGCAAGCCCGTGCGGCGGTACATCGTCGTGAAGCCGTAGATGCCCCAGGCCTGGCCGCGTGCCCAGCAGGAGGCCGGGCTGTAGCCCTGGACGGTCTCCGGACCGATCGCCGCGCCGGTGTCCGGGTTGAAGTCGAACACGTGCGGGGTCGAGCCGTCGGCGCGCAGGAAGTGCGTCCGCGTGGTCCTGGCGTGGGCGATCGCGATGTCGAGGAACTTCCGGTCGCCGGTCTGCTCGGTGGCGAAGGCGAGCAGGTCCAGGTTCATCATCGTGTCGATGATCACCCGCCCCGCGTTGCCCGGCGTGCCGAGCCTGCCCCACGCGCGGATGAACCTCCCGGTCGCGTTCCAGCGCTGGATCAGCGTGTTCGCCGCGTCGACCGCGCCGTCACGCCACCTGGTGTCCCCGGTGAGCCGGTAGGCGGTGACCCAGGACGGCGAGAACAGGAACCCCAGGTCGTGGTCACGGGGGTCGAGCCGGCGCGGTGCCAGCCGGTCGTTCGCCGCCTCGGCGAGCGCGCGGAACTGCGCGTCACCGCTGTCGAGGTGGGCGAGCCACAGGGTGCCCGGCCAGAAACCGCCGACCCAGCCGCCGTCGGCGACGTAGGTCCACTTCTCGGCACGGGTGATCTCCGGGAACGACGTGATGCCCGGTGCGACCGCCTTCAGCTTGGTGAGGCCGTGGTCGAGTGCGGCGCGGAGCTTCGCGGGAGAAGCCGCGGCTTCTCCCGCGCCGAGTGCGACCCCGGTTCCGGTGAGCAGGGGAGTGGCCGCGGCAGACGCCAGCAGGGTGCGTCGAGACAGGTTCACGAGACTGTCCAGTCCCTTTCATGTCCGTGCGCCCGCCGACACAGTGCCAGATCGTTTCCGCGGCTGACAAGGTTCGTCAAGAATTGATTCTTCTGCCTTGTTCCAGGCCTCTGAGCAGGGTAGAAGCAGGTTTCGCCGAATCAGATACGTGAACTCGCTGGAATCCGACGTTGTAAAAGAATTGTTCACGAGGATGAACGGTGCAGTCGTCAGACCGGGAACAGAACCGCGTCCAGGTGGCGCGGGCTCAGGCCGTGCCGCTGCTTGAACACCGCGTTGCTCCTGCCGTCCTCGAGCGTGGGCTTGCCGAGGCGGATGGCGAGCTTGACCGACTCCGCGAACAGCACCCCGTACGGGCTGTAGTTGCCCTCGACCGCGTAGTCGATCCCGCACGTCCAGGTGTGGAAGCGGGTCGTGTCGGAGAGGCAGATGCCGGCCGCGACGAGCCGTCCCCGCTGCCGCACCTCGACCACGTGGACCAGGTCGCCGAGCGCACCGACGAAGGCCGCGAAGGTGCTGTTCCGGTAGAAGTCGTTGTTGTCGAAGCGGTTCGCGGTCTTGTCGCACAGCGCGGTGATCTCGTCCAGCGCGGCGTGACCGACGTCCACGACCTCCGCGCTGACACCCGCCTCGTCCGCTCTCCGCTCGTTGCGGCGGAGGTTCGCTCTCGCGCGCTGGCTCAACCGCGCGAGGTAGTGCTCGTACGACTCGACCCCGGCGAGGTCGGTGGTCCACCTGTCGGTCAGGTGGCGTGCGGGGAGACCGCTGGCCCGCAGGTCGTGGGAAAGGGCGTTGCCGCGCTGGACGTTCACGAAGCCGCACCACCGCGCGCCGAAGATGGACGCCGTGCGGATCATGCAGTCCAGCAGGCGTGGCAACACCCTGGCCGTGGCCGGCACGTGCGCGTCGTAGCAGTGCCAGGCATGGCTGAGCAGGGCGGGCTGGCCGTGGGCCTCCGGGTAGGCCTGGTGCAGGCGGCGCAACGGGTCCGCGACCGTCTGGAGGTAGGCCGGCGTGACGGCGATCGTCTTGTCACCGTCACGCACCACGAAGTAGGCGAAGGCGTGGACGTCCGTCAGCGGTGCGTGTTCGTACGCTCGGAGGTACGCATGGCGGTAGAAGACCGGCGCACCGGTCTCGTGGACCACCGAATCCCAATCGGCAGCATCGATTTCTCTTATGGAGCTTGAAAACTCGACGCGCACACACTCACTGTACGGCTTGCCAGACCGCGAACGGGACGTCGATCTCGTCGCGGCTGAGGCCTCCGTGCTCGAACTTCTTGGACGGGTCGGCGATCGGGAACGCCGGCGACGCCGCCACCGCGACGACCGGACCGGTCTCCGGCTGGGGAAGGCCGAGATCGGTCGCGTGGTGCACGGTGGCCGTCGCGCCCAAAGTCCTTGCGACGCGGTCGAAAACGGCGTCCACGCGGTCGGGCTCGGGGTAGAGCCACCTCATGCGCCCCGCACCGCCGGACGGGATCGCGCACTCCTCGCGCACGATCGCGTCCCACGCCTCGACGAGCCCGGGATCGGGGTCGACGGCGACCTGGCCGTGGCCGGAATGCGCCACGACCGTCCACCCCTGCGAGGCCCAGCGCGAAGCGTGCGCGTCGAGACGGAGCATCGCCTCGTGCACCGGTTCGTCGTAGCCGTTGTGGTGCACGTGGTCGTCGACGTTGACGTACGTCCAGAGGAACCGGGCGTCCGGCAGCGCCTTGTCCAGGTCCGCCACGACGTTCGCGACGAGCAGGGGCGGGTCCTCCGCCTGGGCGGTCAGTTTGTGCCGAGGGGGCGCGGGTATCCGGGTGCACCCCCGCAGCAGGGCCCGCGCCCAGGTCCCCTCCAGCAGGTCGAGCTCGCGGGCCAGCACGGTCGCGCCGTGCCGTTCGAGCACGGTGGGCAGCTCGGGGATCACCGGCGAGCCGTTGATGGCGTGCACGAGGCCGGATCCGTTGCGGTACACCGTTCCCGGCACGCGGTGGACGTCGGCCGGGACGCCGGTCAACGCCGTCAGCCAGGCCGTCGCGGACGTCGACGGCACGGTCGAGGAGAGCGTGGAGATGGAGGCGGAGAGCCACGACTGCTTGGCGACGTCCGATGAGAGACCGTCGATCGCCAGGACGATTACGCCACGTTGAGCCTTGCTGAGGGCGTGCTCGAGCCGGGAAGGTATCTCCACCAAAGACATCGGGCGACTGTAACGCATCTCATCCAGCCGACTTCGCCTGTTCGGAGGCTCCGTTCCCGCAGAATGGACGCCGATGGGATGAGGGGAACGCGAACAGAAGGAGAGTGGCGGATGCCGGTCGGGGTTCTCGACGTCGGGTGCTTCAGCGCACACCTGGTGGTCGTGGAACGAGACCTCCTGCGCCCGCTGGTCTCCCACAAGGTCCGGCTGCGGCTGGACCAAGAGCTGGACGCCTCAGGGGCCATCAGCGCCGCCGGCGTCGAGTCGCTGTGCACCGCTGTGCGCGCGGCCCGCAAGAAGGCCGGTGACGTTCCCTTCCTCCCCTTCGCCACGTCGTCCGTGCGCGACAGCTCGAACGCCGGCGACGTCATGCGCAAGGTGGCCGGACGCACCGGTGTTGATCTGAAGGTGTTGTCGGGCAAGGAAGAAGCTCGCTACTCGTACGCGGCGGCGCGGCACTGGTTCGGCTGGAGCGCCGGTCCGATGGTCGTGCTCGACGTCGGTGGCGGAACCGTCGAACTGGCGGCGGGATCTGGGGCGGAGCCGGAGTTCGCGGTGTCGCTGCCACTGGGGGCGAGGACGCTGACGCGGGCGGGCCTGACCGTCGAGGACATGCGGGCCGAGGTCAGGGACCGGCTCCTGGAGGCCTTCCCGCACGACGAGAGCACTCGCGCGGTCGGCTGTTCCAAGGTGTTCGAGCAGCTCGCCCGTCTGGCGGGGGCGCGCAACGGCACCTACGCGCCGCGGCAGTTGCGGCTCAAGGACCTGGAGAAGTGGATCCCGCGCCTCGCGAAGCTGTCGGTCCGCGAACGTGCGGCGCTGCCGGGGATCTCGCGCCACCGGGCCCAGCAGTCGCTGGCGGGCGCGGTGGTCGCGGAGGGGTTGATGAGGGTCTCCGGCCACGACGTCGTGGACATCTCGCCGTGGTCCACGAAGGAGGGCCTGCTGCTCGACCTGGTCGAGCGGTCGCGCGGCCGGCGCGAATCAGCCGCGTAGTGCCGTGACGGCGTCGTCGACGTCGGCGAACAACAGCAGCAACTGGTCGACGGCCGTCATCTGCAACGGGCGCAACACGACTCTCGTGTCGCTCACGACGCCGAACTTGACGCCGAGCTCGTCGGCCTGCGCCTGGGTCTCCACGAGGGCGCGGATCCCTTCGGACCCGAAGAACCGCACCTCCCGCAGGTCGACGACCAGGGCGGGCGGTTTGCGGTCGAGGAGCTCGGCGAGCCTGCTGGTCACCGGCGCGGACGACATCATGTCGATCTCGCCCGTGAGCGCGACGATCGGGATGGACTGGACGTAGGTGGTTCTCTGCCGAAGCTTGTTCATGAGGACTCCCGTCCGCACGACCGTACGCGCCCCTCGGTGACGGTCACAAGCCGAACCGCCGGTACCGGCCCATCAGCCCAGCAGGAAAGCCCTGGTCACGAACATCGCGGCCACCAGTACGGCGAACAGCACGATGAGTCCGATCACAATGCGTGACGCGGCCTTGCTCGGTGGCTTCTGCTCGTGGTGCGACAGCCCGGAGGTCTGACCGGAGTCGGGCGGGGTGTCACCGGGCGCGACCCCGCCACCGGGCTCGAGGCCGGGCGTGCGAGCGGGGTCGGGGTCGGGAGGCATGGCGGTCATACGGGGTGAGGTACCCCGTTTTCAGTCTTCTAGCTGAGCCCAGACCACTTTGCCCCCACCATCGGGTGTGGTTCCCCAGTTCGCGCTCAGCGCCTTGACGAGCTGCATCCCCCGCCCTCGCGCAGAACCGGGGTCGACAGGTCTCAGCACGGGCTGCTTCGGCGACTCGTCGCGCACCTCGACGAGCATCCCGCCCGCCTTCCGCGTGACCGCGAGGGTGATGGTCCCCTCGCCGTGGTCGATACCGTTGGAGACCAGCTCGGTGACCACGAGCTGCGCGTCGTCGGCCAGGTCCTCCGACAGTCCCCACGAGGCGGCGGCGTCGCGCACAACCTGACGAGCCCGTGCGCAAGACCCGCCCTCGGCGGTCAAAGTCACCCGCACCTCAGCCAGTGGGTCGTTCAACACAAGGCGCATCGTCGCACATCCGGTGCCCCGTTCGGATCTTTCAGCCCCCCGGTGGTCGCATGCCAGGACGTCGTGCTGCACGATTTGGGTCGCACGAGTCGGGCGTGGCGGAAGGAACGGCGACGATGGAGCTCAACGTCGGCAGCGAGGTCCAGCGGGGATGGCGAGTGCTCGCCGTCGCCGGTGAGCTGGACATCGACACCGTCCCCGTGCTGTCCGCACGGCTTGACGCGGACGTCAGCGGTGCTCACGCGGTCCTTGACCTGTCGCACCTGCAGTTCATGGACTCGACCGGGCTGGCCCTGGTGCTCGACTGGCACCGGCGGCTGGCGGAGGCCGGTGGACAGCTGCGGATCGCTTCGGCCCAGGGGCCTGTGCGGCGGTTGTTCGAGCTGGCCGATGTGGCTGAGGTGTTGAGCCTGCATTCGACGGTGGACGACGCGGTTCGGGAGTCGGTGGAGACGGCACCGTAGAGGGGTTTTGCAGAGGGGGACTGGTGGTTTGCCGCGCGTTCCAGCGTGGTTGCGTTTCGTTGTGACGCGCGTGCTCACTGGTCGCGACTTCGTCGCGATGCGATCGGGGCTTGACTTCGGGGCCCTTGTGAGGCGCTGCAACAGGCGGGAAAAGGTCGGATGCTCCGCACCCGCCCGAACCCGGCAGGGCAGCGCCTCGCACCCGAATTCAAGCCCCGATCGCAGGCGGGTGGTTGCGTCATCACCGCTGCTCAGCGGGGCTCGGCGGACGGCTCGCCTTCGGCATTGCGAGTGTGGACGGCAGGGGCACGCCTCGTCCCGTGCGTCCACGGCCGCATCACGCCACGCCCGACACACCCACGGCCGCGTCGCGCCTCGTGGCCACGCCACGCCTGCATCACGTCATCCGGCTGAGCCGCCCCCGCGCATTCCACGTGCCAAGCCTCGCCGCGCGCCCAGCGTCCGTGTTGCGCCGCGCCTGACACGCCCTACGGGCCACGCTGCGCGGCCGAGCCGCGCCCGCGTGACACCTCACCTGTGCGCGCGCCGCCCCGTCACGCCTCGCCTGACACGCCCAGGTAGTAGGCGATCAACCTGATCAGGTGCTCGGTGTCCACGGGCTTCGCCACGTAGTCCGTCGCGCCGGACGCCAGCGACTTCTCGCGGTCGCCCTTCATGGCCTTGGCCGTGACCGCGATGACCGGCAGGTCCGCGTAGCGTTCCATCGCTCGGATGGCGGAGATCGTGGCGTTGCCGTCCAGCTCCGGCATCATGATGTCCATCAGGACGATGGCCACGTCGTCGTACTGCTCCAGCGCGCGCACGCCCGTGATGCCGTTGTCGGCGTAGATCGGTTCCAGGCCGTGCAGTTCGAGCACGGCCGTAAGGGCGAAGACGTTGCGCAGGTCGTCGTCCACGACCAGGACCTTCTCGCCGTGGAAGCGGATCCCGCCGGACGTCGCCAGAACCGGGGCCGGGGTCACGATCGGGGGCGGTTCCGGCAGGACCACCGCGTCGGGGACGACCATGCCCAGCGGCAGGCAGAGCGTGAACGTCGAGCCGATGCCCGGTTCCGAGCGGACTCGGAGCGCGCCGTTGAGCAGCTGGGCCAGTTCGCGGCTGATCGACAGGCCCAGGCCCGTGCCGCCGTACTTGCGGGACGTG
>JASLAV010001104.1 GCA_030146905.1 Lentzea sp.
TGAGCGTCTTCTTCGAGTCCTACGACCTGCTGCTGACGCCGACGCTCGCGACCCCGCCGCCGAAGATCGGCCAGTTCGACCTGCCGGTGCCGTTGCAGCGGGCGACCGACGTGCTGCTCAAGACCGGCACCGCGCGGTTGCTGCGGCACACCAGGATCGTCGACGACATGATCAGGGACAACCTCGCCTGGGTGCCGTACACGCAGCTCGCGAACCTCACCGGCCGGCCCGCGATCTCGCTGCCCCTGCACTGGACCGCGGACGGCCTGCCGCTCGGCGTCCAGTTCGTCGCGCCGCTCGCGGGGGAGTCGCTGCTGATCAAGCTCGCGGCCCAGCTGGAGGAGGCGCTGCCGTGGGCGCACCGAGAACCGGTCATGAGCTGAGGAAGCGCAGCAGCTCCGCGGTGACGAACTCGGGGTTCTCCTCGACGAGCCAGTGCCCCGCGCGCGGCACGTCGACCGCGCGCACGATGTTCGTCATCCGCGGGGCCGCCGTGCCGCGGATCGCTTCCGCCTGACCCTCCGCCGCCATGACCAGGGCCGGCGCCTGCACGGGCTGCGCCGCCTCGGTGTCGCGGACGTCCTGGTCGAGCGCGCGGTACAGCTCGAACCCGTTCGTCAGCGCGTTGCCGTAGGTGCGCGCGTACTCGTCGACCTCGGCGTCGGTGAACGGCGACTTCGTGGACGTGCCGCCGAAGGCTGTGCCCTGGTAGGAGACCTGCGGGTAGAAGAGCCCCAGGTAGTCGCGGACGTCGTCGTGCACGACCGCCTCCGGAACCCCCGGCTGGGAGTGGAACGCGATGTGCCAGCTGAGCGACCGGTAGGTGCGCGCGTCGATCGCGGGACCGGGCAGCGGCAGGTCGAGGTAGCCGAGGCGGGCGGTGTCGGCGGGGAACTGGCTGGCGTACTGGAACGCGACGGCGGCGCCGAGGTCGTGGCCGACGATCGAGGGTTTCTGCAGACCGAGCTTCGTCGTCAGCGCGTGGACGTACCGCGCGAGCGTGGCCTTGTCGTAGCTCTTCGCCGCGCCGGTGCTGTCGCCGAGGCCGGGCAGGTCGATGGCGTAGACGGTGTGGCGTTCGGCGAGCCGGGGCATGATCGGCCACCAGCCGTACCAGGTCTGGGGCCAGCCGTGGACCAGCACGACCGGGCTGCCGCTGCCGCCCGTCACGTAGTGCATCCGGACGCCGTCGACGTCGGCGAACTCGTGCTTGAAGCCCTTCTGGAACGCGGGGTCGTCGCGGGTGACGGCGGTGTGGGCGGGGGCCTCAGCCGGTGCCGGGGCACAGGCCGTGATCACGAGCAGGAAAGCGAGCACTAGGCGTTTCATGACTTCAGCCTGAGCGGAACGGCGCCAGCCTGGCACGAAAACTTGCCGTTTCAGCAAGAGCTGATCTCCGCCGGCCGGACGACGCTGTCCGGCCAGGACAGGATGGTTACTTCGCCTTCCGGCCGACGCCGGCGGTGAGGATCACGCCGGTCAACGCCACGAGTGCGGTGACGACACCGAACCCGGACGCCATGGCCGCGGGGCCGACCGCTCCGGCGACGAGACCCGCGACGATCGCGGAGACACCCATCCCGAGGTAGCCGACGACGTAGATCGCGGTGAACAGGCCCGCGCGCTCGTGCGGCGCCACCTCCGGCACGAGCCCGCGGGTGGTGCCCGCGAACGCCGCTCCGATGCCCGCACCGGTCACCAGCGCGGCGACCCAGATGAGGGCGGACGAGTGGGCGCCGATGCTGCCGACGAACACGACGGCGCCGACGGTGATGCCGCTCGTCCCGAGGATCCGCAGGCGGTGCGGTCGGACCGCGCTCGTGGCGGCGGACACGACGGTGCCGGCCCCGAACAGGACGAACGCGATCAGGGCGCCGACGAGCGGGCTGCGCACGTGGAAGACCGACACGAGCACGACGGGAACCAGTCCCATGTAGAGCGTCATCATCATGAAGGCGCTGACGATCCCCGGAACGGTCGACGCGTACAGGCGGCGGACCTGGACGGGAAGGGACACCCGCGGGATGAGCGAGGCCAGCGCGCCCGGCTTGCGCGTGGCGGTCTCCGGCGTGAACACCGCGAACAGCGTCGCCAGCGCCATGACCACGACGAGCACCATCCACACCGCGAACGGCGCGTCGGAGGCGAACTGCGCGATGACACCGGAGTAGAGCGCGCCGATGCCGAGCCCCGCGAGCGGCGCCATGCTGGTCATCTGGGCGCCCAGCTTCTTGTGCCGTTCGGGCGCGAGCTCGACGACCGCCGCGCTGAGCGAGCTCGACGCCGCCGCGGTGGCGATGCCCTGGACGATCCGGCCGACGATCAGCCAGCCGATCGAGGGCGAGAGCAGGAAGACCACCATCGCCACCAGGTCCAGTGCGAGCGAGCCGATCATCAACGGCCGCCGCCCCACGTAGTCGGACAGGGAGCCGATGACCGGGATCGTGACCAGCAGCGCGAACGCGTACACGCCGAACGCCAGCGTGAGCGTCCACGGCGGGAATCCCCACTGCGCCTGGTAGATCGGCAGCAGCGGAGTCGGTGCTCCGGCCGCGACGAGGATCGCGACCATCGCCGCCGAGATTCCCGCGAAGCCGGCGGTGCGCGACAGGTACGGCCCGCGCCGCACGGCGGGGCGGTCGAGGACAGCGGTCATGACGGGGTCCTTCGCGTCGGGGACTTGCGGTCACCGACGCTAACGAGCCCACTTCGTTATTGCAAGTAAACTTTGTTTTACGAAGTTACCTGGGTAGGGGCAAGCGCGCTATGGTGAAGAGGTGAAGCGACGCGACTACGCCCAGTACTGCGGTCTTGCCCGCGCACTGGAGCTCGTGGGAGAGCGGTGGGCGTTGCTGATCGTGCGCGACCTCACCATCCGCCCCCGCCGCTACACCGACCTCCAGGAAGGGCTGCGCGGCATCCCGACGAACGTGCTCTCGACCCGCCTCAAGGAGCTCGAAGCGGCGGGCATCGTCGAACGCCAGGTCGCACCGGCCCCCCAGCGCGGCGTGGTCTACACGCTGACCGAGGTGGGCCACGGGCTGGAGCCGTCCCTGATCGCACTGGGCCGCTGGGGCGCGAGCCAGCTCGGCGAACCGCAGCCGGGCTACGTGGTCACGCCCGACGGCGCGGTGCTGAACCTGCGCGCCGCCTTCCAACCGGCCGAGGCCGCGGGAGTCACGGCGTCGTGGGAGATCCGCCTCGGCGAAACCGTGCTGCACGCCGTGCTGACCGACGGGAAGCTCACCTCCGGCCTGGGCCCCGCGCCCGGCGGAGCCGACCTCGTGATGACCCCGAGGTTCACCGCCGATGAGCTGCCGGCCTACCGGTCGTTCGTCCGCGCGGCGAAGGAGGGGCGGGTGGACCTGGACGGGCCGCCCGCGTTGTTCGACACGTTCCTGCGGTTGTTCACCTACCCCGAGGCCGCCTAGTCAGACCCGCCCCTCCGGCGTCGGGTTCCGCGACCGGCGCCGGGTCCGACCGGCCGCGTATCGGTGTCGCTGTGCGGCCTTTCCGGCCCGGCGTCAGCCCTTGACCACCCGAGGCCCGCACTTCGGGCGATGAGGTGGTCGAGGCGTCGGGGTCCGCAGTCCGCGACCGGCGCCGGGTCCGAGCGGGCATCGGTGTCGCCGGTTCGGCGTGAGCCCTGGGCCACCCCGCAGCCCGCACTGCAGCCGTGAGCGTCACCACCCCCGGTCCGCCGACCAGCACACCCGGCCGCCCACCGCGAACATGGGTGTTGCCACGGATGGACAGGTGGCGCCCTCGCCCGTCAGCCTCGCAGGCGTGGCGGGAGGTGATCACGGAGAGGCGGCGCGCGTGTCGTTGTTCGGGCGGATCTTCCTGCTCAACGCCCTGGTCCTGATGGCGGCGGCAGCGGTGCTCGTGTTCGGGCCCGCGACCGTGTCGACTCCGGCGCTGCTGCGGGAGGTGCTGGTCATCGCGGCGGGGCTGGCGGTGATGCTGGTCGCCAACGCCGTGCTGATCCGGGTCGGGCTGGCGCCGCTGGGCCGGCTCACGCGGGCCATGACCACCATCGACCTCCTCAAGCCCGGACCGCGGCTGCGGGCGAAGGGCCACGGCGAGATCGCGGAGCTGATCTCCACGTTCAACAGCATGATCGACCGGCTGGAGACCGAGCGGGGCCACAGCTCGGCGCGGGCGCTGTCGGCGCAGGAGTCGGAGCGGCGCAGGGTGGCACAGGAGCTGCACGACGAGGTCGGGCAGTCGTTGACCGCGGTGCTGCTGGGGCTCAAGCGGGTCGCGGACCAGTCGCCGCCGCAGGTGCGCGAGGAGCTGTTGCAGGTGCAGGAGACCACGCGCAGCACGCTCGACGAGATCCGCCGCATCGCCCGCAGGCTGCGGCCGGGAGTGCTGGAGGAGCTCGGGCTGGTGAGCGCGCTCAAGGCGTTGACCACGGAGATCTCCACGCAGACGGACGTCACGCTCAAGCGGTC
>JASLAV010001106.1 GCA_030146905.1 Lentzea sp.
CCGCCGTCGGAGGCGAGGCGCACGGCGACCCTGTCCTCGATGGTCTTCGGGCTGTTGAACAGCAGCACGTTGTTCTGCACCAGCGAGAACACGAGGTCCCGTCCCGCCTGCGTCCGCACGTAGCCGGACAGGGCCGAAACGCCGCTGAGCGATCCGGTCTTGGCCTTCACGTTGCCGGCGGCCGGGGTGTTCCTCATGCGGTTGACCAGCGTGCCGTCGACACCGGCGACCGGCAGCGACGCCTGCCACGTGGAGAACCACGGCTTCGTCTTCGCCTTGATCAGGATCGACGCCAGCGCGTCCGGCGAGAACTGGGCGAGCCGGGACATGCCGGAGCCGTCGAAGACCTCGACCGCGTTCGGGTCGACACCGAGGCCGGCCCACTTGGCGCTGAGCTGGTTGACGCCGTTGCTGAACGACCTGCCCGCCGACTTCACTAGCACCTCGGCCAGCATGTTGTTGCTGTCCTTCATCAACGGCGTGAGCAGCTGGCCCAGCGACTGCGACTGGTCGGACGCGAGCACAGCGGCACCCGAGGGAGCCGCCGCCTTGCGCACGTCGCCGGTGAACTCGATCCCGTTCTCCCGCAACGCGTTGCGGAACACGGACGAGACCAGCGCGGTCGGGTCCTTCACCGTCGACAGCGCCACCGTCTCGACGTTCGTCGAACCGCTGACCCTGATGATGTTGGAGCCGTGTTCGCGCTGGACGCTCACACCACCGCTGCCGGTGGTCGCCGTGCTGACCACGTGGACGACGTCGTTCGCCGGCTCCGCCGTGGCGACGACCGGGGCACCCGCCGCGGCACCCGGCTTGACGCGCACGAGAACCGTGCCGGCGCTGAACTTCGCGTCCGGCGACAGCGTCAGTGCGGAGGTCTCCGCGCTGTAGGAGAACGGCTCGTCGTCCCACGCCCAGCCCGAACCGTAGGGCTGCGCGTCGAACGCGGTGCCGTCGAGGACCAGCGAACCGCTGATCTTCGTGACACCGCTGTTCTTCAGCGCCGTCGCCAGCGCCGCGTACCGCGTCCTGCTCATCGTCGGGTCGCCGGTGCCGCGCAGGACGAGGTCGCCCTGCAACGTCGATCCGCTGCGCGTGCCCGAGGACAGCAGCTCGGTCTTCCACTTGAAGTCCGGTCCCAGGAGGTCCAGCGCCGCCGCCGTCGTCAGGAGCTTCATGTTCGAAGCGACCTGCTGACGACGGGAGCTCGTCCTCGTGTAGACCACATCGCCGGTGTTCGCGTCACGCACGACCAGACCGACGTCCGCGCCGGTGAGCGCGGGGTCGGCCAGGATCGTGTCGAGGTCACGGGTGAGTGCCTCGTTGTCGACTGCCACCGCGCCGCCGCTGGACGTCAGGGTCAACCCTGCCGCCACAGCGACGACCGCCCCCAGAACTGTGAGTTTCACGCTTCCACCTCAGACCTGTCTCCTGACCACAACGTGTGGAAGCTACCGCTCTTGTCGGTGCGCCTGTACGTGTGTGCGCCGAAGAAGTCGCGCTGTCCCTGGACGAGGGCGGCGGGCAGCCGCTCCGAACGGAGACCGTCGTAGTAGGCCAAAGCGGACACGAAACCGGGCGTGGGCACGCCGGATTCGACCGCACGGACCACCACGCGCCGCCAAGCGGCCTCAGCGTTCCGCACCGCGTCGCGGAAGTAGTTGTCCACCAACAGAGACGCAATGTCCGCATTCGCGTCGTATGCCTCGCGAATGCGGTTGAGGAACTGCGCGCGGATGATGCAGCCGCCGCGCCAGATCGTCGCCATCGCGCCGAGGTCGATGTTCCAGCCGAAGTTCTTCGACGCCTCGCGCATCATGTCGAAGCCCTGGGCGTACGCGACGACCTTCGACGCGTAGAGCGCCTGGCGCACGTCGTCGACCAGTTCGGCGTCCGGCTTCGCGACGACCTCGCTGGCACCGAACGCGTCGCGCACGGCCTTGCGCTGGTCGGTGTGGCCGCTCAGGCTGCGCGCGAACACGGCCTCGGCGATACCGGTGACCGGCACGCCCAGCTCCAGCGCCTCCTGCACGGTCCAGCGGCCGGTGCCCTTCTGCTCCGCCGCGTCCTCGATGACCTGCACGAGCGGCGTGCCGTTCGCGTCGACGTGCTTGAGCACCTCGGCGGTGATCTCGACCAGGTACGACTCGAGGTCGCCGGAGTTCCACTGCGTGAAGACCTCGGAGATCTCGGCGGGCGTCTGCCCGCCGATGCGGCTCAGCAGGTCGTACGCCTCGGCGATCAGCTGCATGTCGGCGTACTCGATGCCGTTGTGCACCATCTTCACGAAGTGCCCGGCGCCGTCCGGCCCGACGTGCACGCAGCACGGCTGACCGTCCACCTTGGCCGCGATCTCCTCGAAGACCGGGCCGACGTGCTCGTACGACTCCGCGGGACCACCCGGCATGATGCTGGGGCCGTTGAGCGCGCCCTCCTCGCCACCGGAGATGCCGGCGCCGACGAACAGCAGGCCCTTCTCCTTCAGGGCGGCCTCACGGCGGCGCGTGTCGTTGAAGTGCGCGTTGCCGCCGTCGATGACCATGTCGCCGGGCTCCAAGAGCCCGCTCAGCTCGTCGATGACGGCGTCGGTCGGGCCACCGGCCTTGACCATGATGATGATCTGGCGCGGCGTCTGCAGGCTGTCGACCAGGTCCTGCAGCGTCTCGACGCCGACGAAGTCGCCCTCGTGGCCGTGCTCGTCGAGCAGGGCCTTCATCTTCGCGGGCGTCCGGTTGTGCACAGCCACCTTGAAGCCGTGGCGCGCGAGATTGCGCGCGAGATTGCTTCCCATGGTGGCGAGACCGGTGACCGCGATACGTGCTTTGCCTTCCGTCATAGCGGACAGCCTGCCGTGTTCTCCCCGGTTTCGCGAGGTGTCACAGGGTGTTCTCATATTCCGTTTCGGCAGGTGAACCGCATCACGCCGCGGTACGTACAGCTAGGCGTAACTTGGCTTCATGACGGAATTCACGAGTGTGGGGCGCTCGGCGACCGACCGCGCCTCCAGGTACGGATCGCAGCTGGTGAAGCACTTCACGCACAAGGACCTCGAAGGGTCCTGGGAGGACGGACGCGGCTTCGTCCGATTCTCGGCCGGCCTGGCCGAGTTCGAGGCCTCCGACGACGCCCTGGTGATGCGGGTCGTGTCCTCGTCGGAGGAGGACGTGGCGCGCCTGCGCGACGTGGTGGAACGGCACCTGGTCCGGTTCGGCGTCCGCGACGAGCTGACGGTCACCTGGGACTCAGGCAGCGAGAACTGACGCCGCCATCCCGATGAGAGCGGTCCCACAGACCCGCTCGAAGGTGGTGCGGACCTTCGGCCTGCCCAGCAGCGCGCCCAGCTGACGCGCCGACGGCACGACGACCACCCAGAACGCCGCGAACACGCCGACCGTGACCGCGCTCAGCAGCGCCGCCTGCGGCAGTGGCGCGGCACGGGGATCCATCGCCTGCGGGATGAGGCTCAGGAACGTGAGCATCACCTTCGGGTTCAACAGGTCGCACAACAGACCGCGCAGGAACGCGTTGGTCTCCCGCGGCCGGTCCCCGACCGGCTCGTGCGCGCCCTTCAGGGTCATGAAGCCGATGTAGGCGAGGTAGCCCGCGCCGACCGCCTTGACCACGAACAGCGCCGCCGGCGCCGCCGCCACGAGCGCGGACAGCCCGACCGTCGCCAGCGTCGCGTGGACGAGCAGCCCGGTCATCACCCCGAGCGCCGCCTCGACACCCCTGCGCAGGCTCCGCACCGCGTTCCCCATGATCAGGACGAAGTCCGGCCCCGGCACGATCATGATGATCAGAAGAGCGACCAGGAACGAAGTCCACGCGATGTGCATGATGCGGATCGTCGCCGCTTGTTCTGCCGCGTTCCAGCTGGTCAGTACGATGTTCGGTCATGCGCGAACAAGCCGAACTGGATTCGGTCGACTGGCACATCCTGGAGGAGTTGCAGAACGACGCGACCCTGCCGAACCGCGCCCTGGCCGAGATCGTCGGCCTGGCGCCGTCCTCGTGCCTGCAGCGGGTGCGGCGGCTGCGCGACCTCGGCGTGATCACGGGGTGCCACGCCGTCGTCGACCCGGCCACCACGGGCCTGCCGCTGGAGGCCGTGATCTCGGTGAACGTGCGCCCGCACACCCGGACCGTCGTCGCCGGGTTCCGGGCGTTCGTGATGGCTCAGCCGGAGACCCGGTCGATCTTCCACGTCTCCGGGCAGGCGGACTTCCTGCTGCACATCGCCGTTGCCGACTCCACGCACCTGCAGGCGTTCCTGATGGACAAGATCGC
>JASLAV010001219.1 GCA_030146905.1 Lentzea sp.
CGACGTCGCCGAGGTCCGCGAGGGCGACGCGTCGCCGGACGGCAAGGGCGTGCTGGTCGCCGCGCGCGGCATCGAGATCGGCCACATCTTCCAGCTCGGCCGCAAGTACGCGGACGCGTTCTCGCTCGACGCCCTCGGCCCCGATTCCAAGCCCGTCCGCATCACCATGGGCTCGTACGGCATCGGTGTCTCGCGTCTCGTCGCGGCGATCGCCGAGCAGTCGCACGACGACCGCGGCCTCATCTGGCCCCGCAACGTCGCGCCCGCGGACGTCCACGTCGTCGTCGCCGGCAAGGACGAGACGCTCGCGCAGGCCGGTGAGGACTTCGCGAAGCAGCTCAGCGACTCCGGCCTGAAGATCCTGCTGGACGACCGCAAGGCCAGCCCCGGCGTGAAGTTCGCGGACGCCGAGCTCGTGGGCATCCCGACGATCCTGGTGATCGGCCGCGGCTTGAAGGACGGCGTCGTCGAGGTCAAGGACCGCAAGTCCGGTGAGCGTGTGGACGTGCCGGTGGCCGAGGTTGTGGAGCACTTGGTTCGGGTCGTTCGCGGCTGAGCAGTCAGACGGCACGCCGGGCGGGGTGAATCCGCCCGGCGTGGTTTCTGCTGGATCTGTCGTCCAGGTCGAGGACCGCAGGCCCGGTGAGCGTGTGGGCGTGCCGGTCGCTGAGGTCATCGAGCACTTGGTTCGAGTTGTCCGCGGCTGATTGGTTGGTCGACAGCGTCGGGCCGGGTGAACCCGCCCGACGTGGGTCCTGCTGGATCTGTTGTCGAGGTCAACGACCGCAGGTCCGGTATGTGTGTCGGCGTGCCGGTGGCCGAGGTTGTGGAGCCCTTTGGTCCGGGTTGTCCGCGGCTGAGCAGTCAGCTGGCAACGCCGGGCGGGGTGAACTCGCTCGGCGTTGGGCTTGCTGGGCCAGTCGTTGACGTCGAGGACCGCAGGGGCGGTATGTGTGTGGACGTGCCGGTCGCCGGGCACCTGGTCCAGGTCGTCCGCGGCTGAGCAGTCAGACGACAACGCCGGGCGGGTGAGCCCGCCCGGCGTGAGTTCTGTTCGGCCAGTTGTCGCAGGCGTCGTCGCAACCGCCAGGACCCGGGCCGGGGTCTAGGTGGTCGGCATCAGCGAGTCGGCCATCTTCTGCAGGTCCGCCTCCTTGAGCAACGGCGGCGTGGTGCCGCCACCGCCGCCCTCGAGGTCGCCGTTCACGACCAGCACGTGCAGCTTGCTGCTGCCGTTGAGCACGACGACCTTGACCATTCCCTTGCTCGCCAGGCACTTGTTGCCGGTCTGGGTGATGGTCGCGTCGACCTGCACGCCCTCGACGACGACCTTCTTGCCGTCCTTCTGGGTGTGCTGGATCTTCACGGGCTTGGGCTGGGCCACCTCGACCTTGGGGTCGCCGCCCGACGAGTAGTACTGAGCCGAGATGGCCTTGGTGAAGTCGGTCGCGGTCTTGTTGATGTCGCCCTTCGGCAGCAGTGCGCCGCCGTTGGTGCCCTTGGTGAACGGCTTGCCCTCGCAGGTGTAGTCGCCGTACGCCGTGACGCCGGTCAGCGTGACACCCTCGAACTTGTCGACCGGGATGCTGGCGTCGACGACGTCCCAGTTCTTCGGCACCTCGTAGGTGAAGCCGAGCGACGTCTTCACGCACTGCACGTCGTCGTTCTTCGGGCACGCGGCGTCGGCCGGCTGGCTGGAGGTGCTGGTCGGCGCGGACGAGGCGGAGGGGCCTGCCTGCGCGTCCTGGTCACCGGAACCCGAGACCAGGAACCACGTGAGGCCGCCGGCGACGAGGAGCACCAGGACGACGGCGCCGAGCACGAGCCAGAGCGTCTTCTTGCCCTTGTTCGGCGGCTCGTCGTCGAAGCCGCCGTACACACCCAGGCCGCCGTACCCGCTGTAGCCCTGCTGCGGGAACCCGCCCTGCTGGGGGAAACCACCCGTCTGCGGATAGCCGCCGGTCTGGTAGCCACCCGTCTGGTAGCCGCCGCTCGGGTAGTCCCCCTGCTGCTGGCCCCAGCCTTGCTGGTCGTTCCAGCCGCCCTGTCCGCCACCTGGGTTCGTCACGGGCAAACGGTACATCGTGGGTCTGACAGGCCTTTAATTCATCGCTCGTTGACTTCATGGCCGCGCCGGGCGTGGCGTGCCGACTAAATTCAACAAGTGATGAACCAGGGAAGTCCACGATGCGCACCGCGCTGGTCACCGCCGTCGCAGGCGTGGTGGTGGCGTTCGTCCTGGGACTGCTGACCTTCGGCGTCCAGGCGACCGTGCACCCGCGCGACGTCCCGCTCGCCGTCGTGGCGCCTCCACCGGTCGCGGAACGCGTCGCTGCCACCGGTTCGGCCGAGGTGGACATCAGATCCGTGCCCGCGGAGGAGGCCCGAACCTTGTTGGCGGACAAGGAGGTCTACGGCGTTCTCGTGATCGAGCCCCGCGGGCGACGCTCCGGCTCAACCCCGCGGTCAACCCCTCCGGACACGCAGATCGCGCAGCAGGTGCTGACCGGTGTCGCGCAGGGAGCCGGGTTGCGGCTGGAGGTCGAGACCCAGGCCGTGTCCGCCGCCGAACGCACGGCGCCCCTCGCCGCGAGCGCGCTGCTGTGGGGTGGGCGGGATGATCGCCGGGTTGTTGTGCGTGGTCCTGAATGTGCGACGGCTCCATCAGCACCGAGTGGTGGGTGTTCGGCGGGATGGCGGCCGTCGGGCTCGTGCTGCTGCTAGCCGGCAAGGAAGCTCAAGCGGACCGTGCGGACGGGGTTGTCGACGTTGGTGTCGACGAGGCAGATCGACTGCCAGGTGCCGAGCGTCAGCACACCGCCTAGCACCGGGATCGTCGCGTACGGCGGCACCAGCGCCGGCATCACGTGGTCACGGCCGTGACCGGGAGTGCCGTGCTTGTGCCGCCACCTCACGTCACGGGGCAGGATCCGCTCCAACGCGGTCAGCAGGTCGTCGTCGCTGCCCGCGCCCGTCTCGATGATGGCGACGCCCGCCGTCGCGTGCGGTACCCACACGTGCAGGAGGCCGTCGCCGGTCTCCTCGCCGAGGAACCGCTCGCACTCCCGCGTGAGGTCGTGGACGACTTCTTCGGCACCGGTGCGGATCTCGATCTCCTCGCTGCGCATGACCTGAGATCTTACGAACCATCCCCGTGGGGGCGCCGACCGTGAGCGCGTGAGCAGGCGAAGTCTAGGTTCACGGCATGCGAGTGCTCTTCGCCAGCATGGCCACCGTCGGCCACACCTACCCGTTGATCCCCCTCGCGGTCGCACTGCGCGCCACCGGGCACGAGGTGCACTTCGCGGTGGGTGAGGAGATGCACCCCGAGCTCGACCGGCTGGGGTTGCGGCCGTTCCGCCCCGGTCTCGTGTTCGGCGAGATCTACGCCGAGGACATCGCACCCGAACTGGAACGCCTCCTGCCCGACCTGGTGATCAGCGGCTGGGCCGTGCCCGAGGTGTTCCGCGAAGCCCGCAGGCGGGCGTTCCCGGTGCTGTGGCACGGGTTCGGCCGGATGTTCCCCGACGGCATCGGGCTGGCGCGGCCGGAGGGCGGCAGGCACCTCGACATCTGCCCGCCCTCGTTGCAGGACAAGGGCTTCACGGACGACCGCGTCCTGCTGCGACCGGTTCCGCACGCGGCGCCCGGCGAGGTTCCGGCGCGCACGCACGAGAAGCTGGTCTACGTCACCTTCGGAACCGTGTTCGGTGACGACGACATGATCGCGACGGCCGTGGCGGGGCTCGGACGGCTCGACGTCCAGGTGGTGGTCGCCACGCCCGGCAGGTGGCTGCCGCAGGCCGAGGTGATCAAGCAGGCGGACGTCGTCGTGCACCACGGCGGCAGCGGCACGATGCTGACCGCGCTGGCCGAGGGGGTCCCGCAGGTCGTGCTGCCGCGGGGCGCGGACCAGTTCGGCAACGCGAAAGCGCTCGTGGCGGCAGGCGCGGCGGTGCGGCCGGACGCGCTGGGTGCCGAGGCGGTGGCGGAGTGCGCACGACTGGTTCTCGAGGACGGCCGTTACCGGGAATCCGCAGGTCGGATCGCTGAAGAGATACGTCACATGCCGTCGCCGGAGGAAGTTGCGGACAGTCTGGCGGACGTTGTGTAACACTGTTTTTTATGAAGGCAAGCCGCCTGCGCCTCGGGATGAACCTGTGGCCGCCGTTCCTGTTCGCCGGCATCCGCGTCGAGGAGATCTCGCCGGACTACCGGTACGCGCGGGTGCGGATGCGCCTGCGTCCGTGGAACCGCAACTTCTTCGGCACCCACTTCGGCGGCTCGCTGTTCGCGATGACCGACCCGTTCTGGGTGCTGCTGCTGTTCAACCAGCTCAAGGGCGAGCACGTGGTGTGGGACAGGGCAGGCGAGATCGAGTTCCTCTCGCCGGGCCGCGGCACCGTGACCGCGGAGTTCCGGCTGACCGAAGAGCACGTCGAGCAGGTCCTGGAGCAGACCGGTTCCGGGGCGAAGGCCTTGGTCTGGTTCGACACCGACGTCGTCGGGCAGGATGGGACCGTGATCGCAAAGGTGAGGAAGCAGGTCTACGCGCGGCGCAAGCGCGACAACCGGCTAGCGCATGCGTGAGGCCTTCGGGGCCGTCTTCGACGTCGAGCCCGGATACCTGAACACGGCGTCCATCGGCGTGCCCCCGCGGCACGTCGCCGACGCGGTCGCGGCCGCCCACGTGCGGTGGCGGCGCGGCCAGGACACCTCGTCCACCTTCAACGAGGCCGTCGAGACCTCCCGCGCGGCGTTCGGCGCCCTGGTCGGGGTGCCCGCCACGTCGGTCGCCTGCGGCGTCACGGTCTCGCAGTTCGCCTCCACGGTCGCCCAGGCGCTGCCCGCCGGGTCGAAGGTCTTCCTCGATCCCGGCGAGTTCACCAGCGTCTCGTTGCCGTTCGTCGCGGCGGGGCACGAGATCGTGTCCACCCTGGACGAGTGCGACTTCGTCGCGGTGAGCGTGGTCCAGTCCGCGGACGGCAGGATCACCGACCTCGAGGCGCTGCGGGCGTCGGGCAAACCGGTGCTGCTGGACGTGTCGCAGGCGGCGGGGTGGATGCCGTTGTCGCTGGCGTGGGCCGACTTCGTCGTCGGTGTCGCGTACAAGTGGCTGATGTCGCCACGCGGCGCGGCCTGGATGGCGGTGCGCGAGGACCGGATGGACTTCCTCCGGCCGGTGGCGGCGAACTGGTACAGCACCGGCGAGAACTACGGCACCGAACTGGTGCTCCGCCCGGACGCGCGGCGGTTCGACCTCTCCCCGATGTGGATCTCCCACGTCGGTGCGGCGGTGGCGCTGCCGTGGGTGGCCTCGCTGGACCTCGACGCCGTGCGCGCGCACTGCGTCGGCCTGACGGACCGCCTGCTCGCCGGACTGGGCCTCCCGCCCGGCGGTTCGTCGATCGTCTCAGTGGACGTACCGGCCGTTCCGGGTGTCGTCTCGTCGGTTCGAGCAGGTCGCACGCGATTCGCGTGTCACATGTACAACACGATCGAGGACGTTGACCGGGTGCTCGAAGCGCTCGCGTGACTGCCGTCCGTTACCGTTGGTCCTTGTGTCGGACCCACGTCAGTCACCTGAAGAGGTGACCCAGAACCTGCCTCGCTTCCCACCGAGGCCGACCGACACCGCGCCGCTCTACCCGGCTGACGAGCTGATGAAGCTGCAGTCGATCATGGACAACCGCCAGGGGCACCCGCCCGCGCCGCCACCCGCACCCCCGCGCAAGTCGACGTGGGTGGGCAAGGCACTGGCACTCGTCGGCGTCGCGGTGGTGTCGGGCTTCGTGTGGTGGGTGTTGCAGCCGTCGGACCCGGTGGACCAGCCGATCTCGCAACCGCAGAAGACCGCGGGCGAGTTCGAGTTCACCACCGTGGCGCAGCTGCCCGAGCCGGTGAAGGACAGCGACTGCGCCGGCCACGCGACCGGCCAGACGCAGGCGTTCCTGAAAGCGACGCCGTGCCTGCAGCTGACCCGTGCGTTCTACACGGCGAAACTGCCGGACGGACGGGTCGTGTACTCGTCGGTGTCCGTGGTGAAGATGCGCACGGCGGACGAGGCGCGGCAGCTCAGGGAGCTCACCCAGAAGGACGGCACCGGCAACGTCAAGGACCTGGTCCTGGACAAGGCCATCAGCGTGCCGCCGCTGACCACGCTCGCCAACGGCGGGTACGCCTCCGAGCAGCGCGACCAGGAGGTCGTGATCGTCGAGTCGGACTCGCCGGTCAAGGGCGCCGACGCGCTCGCGCACAACAAGGAGATGAAGAAGGTCTCCGCGGACGCGATCAGGCTCGCGTCCTCCTTCGCGAACGGCTAGCCCGATGCGACGCCCGGCATCGTGATCGATGCCGGGGTCGTGCCGGCCACCTTGCGCCACCGCGTCGCCCGCACCGCCGCCGCCGTCAGCGACTCCAGCGCCGACGTCCGCAGGCCGGAGTCGTCGGTCCGCTCCAGCACACCCCGCCACGCGGCACAGGTGTCCTGCTCCACCGCGATCAGGGCCGCGAGGGCGGAGGACCCGTCGGAGACGGGAGAGGGCGGCAGGTAGGCCGCAGCGGGCGGAGCAGGCGTAGCGCCCTGGTCCCGCAGCCACCGCTCGGTCGTGTCACGCCGCGCCCGGTGCGCGTTCGCGCCCTCCGCGACGGCCGCGGCCTGGTTGCCCAGGAACGCCGACACCATGCCGTAGGTCCACAACGCCGCGTGCTCGGTCCCGAGCGCGGTCTGGACGGCGTCCACGTTCACGCGAGCACCTCCCGCAGCGTCGCGCAGCCCGCCGCCACCGAACCGACGAGACCCGCGCGGTGGGCCGGCAGTGAGGCGACCAGTGCCGAGGCGTCGCGGACGGCCTCGTCGAGCGCGGTCCGCATCGCCGCCAGCGGGTCCGGCGGCGTGGGCGGTGTGGTGGGAGCGGGCGGGACCGTGGAGGACAGCGGCGGGCGCTCGCGGTCGACCTCCGCCTGCAACAGGGTCGCGTGCGTCTCGCGAGCCTTCGCGATCTCGGCGGCCGCGGGCGTCGTCAGCGTCTGGGCCAGCTTGGCGTCCGCACGAGCCTGTGCCGCGAGGGCCGACAACGGGTCCGGTGGCGGCGGCGGAGCGGACTCTGTGGTGCACGCAACGGCGAGCGGTGCGGCGGCCACCGCGAGCAGCACACGGCGGCGGCTGACCGATTCGGAGATCACGCGGCCCCATATTGCCAGCAGCCGTGCGGCGCGGTGGCAGGCGGGCAAAGGAGATAGTCTGGTCGTCCACGACCGCCGGAACAACGTCGGTCGGGGTTTCCATGCGTTCGAACTGAAGGAGACACCACGTGTCCAGCCCGCCGCGCGGAGAGCTTTCCGCGCAGCTAGCACCGGTTGTGCGGGAAGCTCTCGAAGCCGTCGGCTTCGACCTCGACGCGCTCGACGTGAATCAGGCTGGGCGCCGCCGTCTGGTCAAGGTCGTCGTGGACGGCGAAGACGGCATCGGGCTCGACGAGGTCGCCGAGGCGAGCCGCGTGGTCTCCGCCGCGCTCGACGCGCACGACCACCTGATCAACGGGCCCTACACCCTCGAGGTCACCTCGCCGGGTGTCGACCGCCCGCTCACCCGCCCGCGCCACTGGAAGCGCGCGCACCTGCGTCTCGTGAAGGTCAAGCAGCCGGAGAAGGCCGAGTGGTTCGGCCGGGTCGGCGAGTGCGACGAGACCGGGGTCGAGCTGCTGCACCAGGGCGAGCTGCGGCGCGTGGAGTACCGCGACATCGAACGCGCGGTCATGGAGATCGAGTTCAAGCAGCCGCCGGTCGAGGAACTGGCTCGGCTCACTCGCAAAGCACCGGAGGAGGAGCCGAGGTGAACGTCGACATCGCCGCCCTGAGGGCGATCGAACGTGAAAAGGACATCCCCTTCGAAACGGTCATGGAGGCGATCGAGTCAGCGCTGCTGACCGCCTACAAGCACACCGAAGGACACGCCACGCACTCGCGCGTGGAGATCGACCGCAAGACCGGCGTCGTGCGCGTGATCGCGCAGGACCTGGGTCCGGACGGCGCGGTGCGGGAGGAGTGGGACGACACTCCTGAGGGCTTCGGCCGCATCGCGGCCACCACGGCGCGCCAGGTCATCCTGCAGCGCCTGCGCGACGCCGAGCACGAGCGCACGTTCGGCGAGTTCTCCACGAAGGAAGGCGAGATCATCGCCGGCGTCGTGCAGCGCGACGCCCGCGCGAACGCCCGCGGCATGGTCGTCATCCAGGTGGGTGACACCGAGGGGGTGCTGCCGCCGGCCGAGCAGGTGCCGGGCGAGCAGTACAACCACGGCGAGCGCATCAAGTGCTACGTCGTGAGCGTGTCCCGCGGCTCCAAGGGGCCGCAGATCGCCCTCTCGCGCACCCACCCGAACCTCGTGCGGCGGCTGTTCGCCCTCGAGGTCCCGGAGATCGCCGACGGCACCGTGGAGATCCCCGCGGTGGCACGTGAGGCAGGTCACCGTTCGAAGATCGCGGTGAAGTCCACGGTCGCCGGGGTGAACGCCAAGGGCGCCTGCATCGGCCCGATGGGTGCCCGAGTTCGCAACGTCATGCACGAGCTGGGCGGTGAGAAGATCGACATCATCGACCACTCGGACGACCCGGCCACTTTCGTCGGGAATGCTCTGTCACCAGCGAAGGTTGTGTCCGTACGGGTGCTCGACGAGCGTGCCAAGACGGCACGTGTCGTGGTGCCCGACTTCCAGCTGTCGCTGGCGATCGGCAAGGAGGGGCAGAACGCCCGCCTGGCCGCTCGCCTGACCGGCTGGCGCATCGACATCCGCAGCGACGCGGAGGCTCCCGCCGCCGACGCGGTCACATCCGGTTCGGCTGAATGAGCTCCAGGGGATAGACTCATCAACGGTTCAACGTCGGGTTCGGTCACCCAACACATCGGCCCAGTTCGAACGTGCATTGGATGCCGTACCCGAACGTTGCCCTCTGAGCTGCTGCGTGTGGTCGCGGTGGACGGTTCGGTGGTTCCGGACCTCCGCAAGCGACTTCCTGGTCGGGGTGCTTGGTTGCATTTCGATCTCGAATGTCTGCGCAACGCCGAGCGGCGACGGGCGTTCTCACGGGCCTTCCGGGTCCAGGGGTCGCTCGACGTCGCTTTGTTGCGCGAGCACTTGGAGGCGGCGGCAAAGGAAGGCGGCCGGGGGACAGCCCCTCGGTCAGCAAGCAACAAGGAAGCAGGTCGACCCGTCATGAGTCAGCCGTGAAGCTGAAGACATGAACGCGCGACGTTAAGACGAGGTCGATGGGACTTGCCTGCCGGCCTCACGACCAAGGAGAGCAGTGGCAGGCAAGGCCCGCGTGCATGAGCTCGCGAAAGAGCTCGGTGTTACGAGCAAGGAAGTTCTGAACAAGCTCGCCGAACAGGGCGAATACGTGAAGTCCGCGTCGTCGACCGT
>JASLAV010000060.1 GCA_030146905.1 Lentzea sp.
CAAGGTCTCACCCCCGCTGCCCAAGGAGCCCAAGCACTAGCAGGCTTCAGCCCCGGACCGTCAGGGCGGGCCGGGGAGTCGAGTGGAAGGGCTGTTGGTACCGGTGAACGGTGAACGACTGCAAGTGACGCTGACGGACGCGGCGGCCAAGGTCGCCGACCGCGTCCTCGGCGCCGTGGACGGCACCCAGGACATCGGGCTCGCCGACTACGTGAACACCGGTGCAGACGCGAAGACCGCCCTCGGGGCGGTCCGGCTGATCGGCGCGGACATCTTCGCTCCGCACCTGCTGCTGGGCCGCCCCGTGCACCCCGACGACGCGGCGGTCATCGCCCACTCCATCGCCGTCTTTCCCCCTTCCGGGCAGGCCACCACCCGGCAACAGCAAGTCGTGGCGTGGCGGGACTGGGCGACGGGCCACTTGCTGGCCCGCACCGGCCAACCGGCACCTGCGGGGCCGGACTTTGCCCCGACGGCGGTGCCGGAGACGGCAGCGGCGCTGCTCGGCAGTGCGAAGACATGGCAGGAGTGGTCGACGAACGCGGCACAGCTCTCGCCACTGGCACTACCCGGCCTCGGCGGTCCGATCGCGGCGGCGATGTTCCGAGGGGCACGCCCACTCGCACAAGGAGCCACCCGAGCAGTGCTGCGCCGGGACTTCGTCACCGCGGCACGGCTGGTCCGATGGATCGCGTTGTTGAGCAGCAGCGGCGTGAGGCAGTTGCTCGATCCGGCCTTGCTCGTCGAGCGCATCCGGTTGTACGGCGGTACCGGATCGCGGCTGTCGCTCGACCTGGCCATCGCCGGCCGGCAGCTCGGAATGGAACCGGCATGACGACATCGCTGACCTCGATCGCCCACAACGTCGCTCACCGGGGCCTGACGTACCTGTACGACCATCGAGACGCCGAAGTGTTCCCAGCCGACATCCCGGTCGAGCCAGAAGACCCCGACACCGTCTACAAGCCCGTCGCCGAGATCGGGATGGCCGCGGCCCTGGTGTTGCGGGAAGGGGTCGGCGGCACCACGCAACTGCGCGCCGCGCGCGAGCTGATCGACTTCACCTGGCGACAGCTGCGCGAGGGGGACCTGCTCTACGAACGCCAGGTGCGCAACTGCCTGCTCACCGACCCCATCGAGGTCTACTGCCACTTCATCCACGGTGGACACCGTCACGAGGAACTCGAACGGTTGGCCGCACACAACGCCGCAGTCGGATCGCTGCCCGAGGTCTACCCCAACCGCCGGCTCGCGGTGGCCAACTCCTACCGGACATGCGACATACCCACCGATGACGACTGGGAATCGCTGCTGCGAACGACCTGGCTGGGCGCGACACCGCCCCCCTGGGCCATCGACTGGGACACCGCGTACAGCATGACCCACACCATTTTCCACGCGACCGACTGGGGCGCCAGGCCGCACGACCTGCCACCCGACATCGCCGACTACCTCGGCACCTGGCTGCCGGTGTGGACAGACGTGTGGTCCGAAGTCGGAGAGTGGGACCTCGTCGCCGAGTTGCTGATCGTGGACGCCTGCCTGCCCGAACCGCGATTCGACCTCGACGTCTGGACGCGATTCGCCTCCGTCCAGCACAGCGACGGCCTGCTGCCACGAGATGCCGAGCCCGTCGAGGCCGACCGGGTCCAGCGCTTCTGGGACCACTACCACCCCACTGTCGTCGCGGTGGTCGCCGGCACGCTGGCCGTGTCCCGAATGCTGGGTGACCACCGATGACCGCGGTCGGCTCTGCCGACTCCGACGAGCTGATCCGGACGTTGCTCCGGGGATCACCCGATGCGACAGGTGTGGCGGTGGCTGTCATGCGAGGTGACTGGAAGGCCTTTCACGTAACCGGCTTCACCGCGAAGGACCGAACGCAACCGATCACACCGGAAACCCGGTTCGAAATCGGGTCGGTCACCAAGACCTTCACCGCGTTGCTGCTGGCCGACATGGTGCGACGCGGGGAGGTCCGCTACGACGACCCCGTCGACGACCACCTCCCGCCGGGATGGCGACTGCGACATCCGGCCCCTATCACGTTGGAACACCTCGCCACTCACACCTCCGGCCTGCCGCAGGTACCACTGACGGCGATGCCCAGAATCCTGCGAACCTGGTTCTCCAACCCCTACCAGGCTCTGGGACCGGCCCAGGTCAAAGCCGCGCTGGCCCGTGTGCGGCTGCGTTCGGCGCCGGGTTCCCGATGCCACTACTCCAACTTCGGCGTCGGGCTGCTCGGTTGGTTGCTCGCCGAAGCGGCCGGCCTCCCGTTCGAGCAGCTGCTCGCGCAACGCGTCCTGCGCCCCTTGGGCTTGACCGCCACCAGCGGCATCCCGACGCCCCAAACCATCGGCTACCGGCACGGCCGACCACTGCCACCGTGGCACATCCCAGGCCTGCCCGCCGCCGGAGTACTCCGCTCCACCGCCCACGACATGCTGACCTACCTCGTCGCCCACCTCGCTCCCGACACCACGCCCCTGGCCTCTGCGCTCACCGACGTCACCCGCCCCCGTGTCCCGTTGGCAACCACCGACAACCTCTGCCTCCTGTGGTTCCGCCGGGCAAGGTCGGGACACCACCTGCTGTTCCACTCAGGCGGAACCAGCGGGTTCACCACCTTCGCGGGCTTCAGCCCCCAATCCGGCACCGCACTGGTGGCCTTGACCAACGCCGGCGACACCCTGCACGGCAACTTCATCCAACGCTCCTACGAGACGCTGCGAGCCCTCGCCATGATCAAGTAGCCGCTCGCCAACCGACGAGGACTGGAGCTGCTGCGCGGCCAGCAGGCGCACGCCTGGGCCCAGACGCACCGGCTCGAGGACGACGACATCTACACACTGGGCCGCCACTTCGCGGTACCGGACGATTCGTTCACCGACATCGCCACGCGGACTTGAGCCTCGATGCAATGACTGGTGGCGTTGAAGGCGTCACCACAGATGATCGAGCATGCGAAGCATGAAGCACCGTCGTGGTCGTGGATGTCGTCGCGGCTCTCAGCACATGCGCAAGCCGACGTCCCGCCGACTGCGACTTCGTCGGCAGCAACTCATGCAGCCGCGGCCCACTCCCCAACCGTCGTCAGCACGTTATGCCCGACCCGCCACCCAACTCCTGCATCAAAACTCCTACCCGATGCCCACGGAGCACGAGAAGGCTGCCACACAACACCTTGCGGGGCGCTCAACCGCTTCACACCCCAGGGACCGGAAGCAACGCTCGACCGTCGACCACAGCGGCTCGATCCACTCCCACAGCTCGTTCCCGACCTCCCACGACCGGCCCACGCACCCTCTACCAGTCACGAACGACCCAACAAGATCGCAGTACAGTCAAGATCATTTGCTAGAAGCCTTCAAACCTGTGGCCCGGCTCCTGCGAGGTTGTAGGTTTGCAGGAATTCCGCCAGGGTCTGGGTGCGTTCGGCGCTGCTGGCGCAGGGACGCTGGCAGGCCCATTCGAGCTTCAGTGGGTTCCAGCTGGCGCTGATCCCTCGTCCGTTCAAGCGGCAAAACACACGAAACCTGGACTGCGTTAACAAGAACCGAACGGCTCACAAACGCCATCGGCATGGTCGCATGTCCATTGTTGCTGTCATCACCGGGATGCAGGCCTGTGTTGGGGGACGGTCAGCACCGGGCTGGTCGTGCCGGTGGCGCATTCCCATCCCCAGGGGTGCCCAGTGGGTGGGCGGGTGCGCGATGGATCATGACCGCCGCGCCGATTCCGCCGAGCGTCGCGAGGACGCCAAGGGTGATCCAGGGCCATTCCACGAATGGGCCGCCCAGAACGAGAGTGCACCCGAAGATGCCGGGAATGATCACGGCGAAGGCGTCCCAGGCGATCCTGGAGATTCCGGCGCGGGAGCGACGCCGCCACAGCAGTGCTGCGGTCCACGGCGGGGCCGCACTGGCGCTCAGAGCGAGAGTGACCAGGTAGAGTCCATCCCCCAACGCGTTCTTGAGCACGATCCAATTGAGTGTGGTGATTGCCGCGCCGACTGCCAGCACGGTGATGTACAAATTTCGGTTGAGGTGGGGGGCGAGTTCCGAGCGCCCAAATCTCATGATCGAGTACAGATATACCAGATTGCACACGGCGAGCGGGGCCATCCCCCATCGGAGCGCGACGATGTACGGATGATCGGCTACGCTCTGATCCAAACCGAGACCGAGCGATATCGACATGTCGTGCGCGACCCAGAAGTAGCACATTCCCAGCGGAACCGGGTGACGGCGGGTCCGCCAGGCGGTGTACAGGTTGGCGACGTACCACACCACACTGCTGGCCGCTGCAAGGCTGACGAGCACGAGGAAAAGCTCGGCGTGGGATTCCATCTGCCGGAGTACCTCATGATCGTCATACATTTGATCGGCCCCTTTCGTGAACGACCGGGACAATAATCGATCATCGTTGTCGGACTGCGGTCACGGAGAGTCATCACCGGTAGATGTGACTGACGCGTAACGACGCGTGATGTTGCAATACCAGTGGCATGTTCCGCCCATGGTATCGCGCAGACTCGTCAGGTACGTGGTTACGTGGGACGTGAGCGAGGTGAACTGCCGGTCGGTTTCTTTCGATTCGGCGAGGGACGACAGTGCACTGCGGAATTCGCTTTCGAGCTTGTACACTTTGCTGACAGCGCGTTCCACGGCGGTGGTTCTGTCCAGGGAGTACTGCTGTTGCAGGACCAGTACGATGTTGTTCACTTCGCAATCGTCATCTTTGGCCAGGGAGACGATGTCGTTGGTCCAGGTGAGGAATTCACTGCACGAGCGTCTGGCAATGGAGAGAAGGTCTCCGGTGAGCGCGGCGTCGGGAAGGCAGAACTCGCCGTCGGCCTCTATAAGGTCGAAGCAAGGGAGCGTTGCTCCGGTGTGTCGACGCATGCGAAGATATTGCGCAAGGGTCGGCACTATCCCGCGACGCCGATTTGCGGCCTCCTGCAACGTGCTTTCCAAACTGTTGGTCAGGTGATGCAGAAAACGGCGCCGCCACGATTCAGGCATACCGCCGGCCAGTCGCGGCCACAACTCGGCGAAAGCCATCACGAAAGGATCGGCCGAGCAGACGGGCATCGCGGCCGGGACAGCGAGAATGTCATGCAGAACCCGCTGGCCACTCTCCCCGTGAGGATCGAGCAAGCCGTCATCGATTTGGTCGTCCAAGAGAAAGAGCCAAGCCATCCACTCGGCCAGAGGAAAGATGTCGCGGGCCTGCGGATAAAAACGAGCCGCGAACTCACCGAACCGCGCTGCGGCGAACCCGTCGGCTGCGGCTTGCGTCGTGACCAGACCGCATTCCCGAACCCAGATCCGAACGTGTGATTCCGCAGCGGTGACCTGCGGGTGGCAGTGACCGGGAAGGCTTCGTGCCAGCTGCTCGAAGATCATGCCTATTTGCGATTCCATGTCCTGCCCTGGTCGGCCGGTCCCGTCACGAGGTCGAAGGGTAATCCCGAGACTTCACGGGGGCTCCAGCGGAGGGAAGTGCTTGGATGACGGCCGAAACCAGGCTCCTTTCACGGGGCGCGGCGGTGTTGAGGAACACCTCGGTCGAGAACCCATGTTAATCCGCGTCTCCGCGGAAGAAAATGCGGTCACACCCGCGCATTGCCTTTCCGCCGCCTTGGACGAAGGTCAAGAAGAGAAGTTGACCGAGAGTAGTGAATACTCTTCCGAACATGACGACGAAGGCGTCGCGGTTCAGCCGGACGGACGCGAACCCGCGTCCTCGCCGAGGGCTGTCTTGCCGTACCGAAAGCTATCGGTTGCCTGTAGTTAGACACTTGAGATCGAGGGCGCGCACCGAGCGCCGCCTGCAGAGCAGGAGGTGCTGCCGGACCGGTTGCCCGACGGCAATTGTTCGTGGACCTGCGCGGGTTCAGCCCGGCAGGAGAGCCGATGGCGTCGGGGATGGCAGTGCGCGGGTTCCTCGACGCCTGGGATTGCCCCGGCCGCGCAAGCCACGCTGTACCGGAGTCTGTCGCCGGCGGCGGAGGCTGGTCGTGCTGGACAACTCCGCCGCCGCTGCCCAGGTCTTCACCCAGCTGACGGGCAGCCGACCCGCACCGTATTGGTCACCAGCCGCCAGAGGCTCTCCTCTTGATCGACCAGCACACAGGCGGCTCTGGGCAGCGAGGCGGAGAGGCCGACCGGGGTGAGCTACCTCTGACTCGTCGCCGGGACCGCCCGCGACCGGCTGATACGTTGCCTGTAGCCGGATCGGCGCGGCCGCCTCACCGCCTCCACCACACCCGCACCGTCGCAACGTGAGCACCGACCTGTCCGACGCCGAAGACTCCACGACGATCTCCTTCAGGATTCGACGAGCCCTCCACACGCCAACACGAAGCCGGACCCTTTCGGTCATCAGTAACGATGTCGGGCCAAGTGCCAGTAAGCGCCTGTTCCGATGAGGTAGGCCATGCTGTCGGCATACGCGCGGTGATCGGGATCAGCGGAAGCGGCGAGCTCGGCCAGGTCGCGATACGCCTGTTCGGCTTTGTCGTCCCACATTCGGGCGAGGATGACGAATGCTTCGGGTACCGAGCACCGGCGCTTCCCGCTGAGGATGTCCAGGAGGCCGAACCCCGTGGTACCGGCGTCGCGCTCGTGTTGATAGGACGCGAAGTCGTTGATCCAGCCGAGAAGTTCGGCCTTTGCGGCCTCCAGGCGCGCGACACGAGGATCGTCCACCAGGCTGTCCGGGCGATCGATGAGGCGAGCCGCCAACATCCCCGAACTGGAGTGACGCCGCAGAGTGCGGGCTATCTGCTCGGTGGTGTCCGTGGTGTCCCGTGGGGTGTTGGCTTCCAGCAGTGTGGCGAAGAGGAAGTCCGATATTCCCGAGATGACGCGCTCGAGGTGCTGCGGACGCATGAGTTGCGCGCCGCGCAGCATGAGATCGTGCAGGGCGACGACGTGGCCGTGAGCCTGTGGCGGTGGGGCGTTGCCGTCCAGGACGTCGATCAGCTCGCAGATGAGCCGTCCGAGGCGTTCGGGGGAGTTTTGCCCTTCCGTTTCGGCGAAGACGTCGTCGTACGACGTCAACCACAGGTACATGTCGGCTGTGAGGCGCGCGTACTGCGGGCCGGCGGTGGTGTAGGAGTCGGCGGTCCCCTCGCCGAGGCGGGAGCGGTGCAGTCGTGCGCGTTTGTCAGGATCGGAGACCAGCCCGTGAGCGTCCATCCACTCCAGTGACCGGGCATTGATCTCCTTCCCCTGCGGGTGGTTTCCACAGGGGAATCGGGTCCACGACGACGGTATCGCGGTCCCTTCGAGGGGGTGCTCCGCGGCGGCTGTGGCGTATCCGGCGAGGACGGCGGCGCGGACCACGGAGGTGGGCTCGTAGAGGACCTTGCCGATCCACATTTCCGGGTAGTGGGCGATGTCGAGGCAATCGCGCAGGAAGTCGCGGGCACGGGTCCACACGGAAGTCGGGACACCGTCGAAGTGGGGTTGCAGCGCGCGCAGCGCCAGGACGGCGTAGGCGGTCTCCTCCGCTTGGCCGCCGTCGCTGCCCCACGAGCCGTTCGGGTGCTGGCTGTCGAGTAGCCAGCGGTAGGTGGCGGCGAGTTCGGCGCAGTGGGACGGCGTCAGGCCGAAGAGGGCCTGTGCGGTCGCGTAGTAGGGGGAAAGGTGTCGGCTGTCGTGCCAGTAGGCGCCCTCGATGCGGGAGCCGAGCAGGAAGTCGGTTGCCTTGCTCAACCGCTTGGAGTGCTGTTCGGGGTGGTGGTGGAGCACTTCCAGGATGCGGGCGTTGCCCGCCGTGGACAGGTGCTGTTCCTCGACGCGGTCTGAAAAGGCGATCAAGGCGCTCAGCAGCGGGGTGGTGTCGTATCCCAGGTTCTGCAGTGCGATGAGGGCCATGCCCGTGTGGTCGGCATCGGGAACCGGGTGCCGGGAGTCCGGTCCGACGCCGTGCTGTCGAGCGCCCAGGGCAGCCTCCATCAGGGCGCGGGCGGGCGGTGTGGTGGGACCGGCCGGAGGCAGGATCCTGGCCCGCTGGAGCAGGGATAGCGCCCAGGCGGGTTCGAAGATGTCGAGGGAAGACACCCCGGGCAGGCCGCCGTCATCGGTGCAGGCCGCTGCCCGTCGCAGGTGGGACAACGCCAGGGGATGCCCGGTGGCCCGGTGCAGGGCGCTGGTGGCGGCCGGGTCGAGCCACAACGAACCGTCCGGGGAGACCAATCGCGTGATGTCGGCGAACGCGACGACCGAATCGGAGGTGAAGGCTTCCGCGATCGCCGGATCCGCAGAAGCCCGGTGTCCGCGTGTGGTGTCCACGCCGGTGAAATCCCCGTAGGGCAAGGGCAGGTCGGCCATGCGGGCCTGCGCCAGCAGGGACTGCATGATCGCCTCGAAGGAGACCAGCTGCTCCGACGCCGGGTGCCGGTCCGCAGCGTGCTCCTGCACGTATGTCAACGCTCTGCTGACCGCCGCTCGGCTTTCTCCGTCCCCGGACTGCCGCAACGCGAGGATCGCGGCGAGGGTGGACACCAGCCGGTCCTGCGAGCAGGGAAGTGCTCCGCCCCATGAACCGTCGGCGTGCTGGTGGGTCCGCAGCCACCGCAGAGCGGGATCGCGCAGCCCGCTGCCCTGGTCGAGCATTGCCGCGTGCGCGGTGCTGTACGCAGTGGAGGCCACTGGACTGCTGCCCAGCCCTCTCAACAACCGGCTGACACGAGGGCCCACCTCCGCACCGTCGCGATAGGACAACGTGGCGGTCATGCCGGATTCCTCGTGGCGTGTGTCCGCAGTTGGTGCTTGGCGGCCAGAACAGCCGACTCGACGATGGTGTAGGGGGTGTAGAGGTCTTTGTCGTGCCACAGTGGTGGGTGCGGCAGGTCCGCCCGGTTCAGCAGAGCACCACGTGCGGCGTCGGCGGCGCGTCGAATCCGCTTGTCGCCGTGCCCGTCCACTGGCCGTGCAGCGCGGATCAGAGCCGGAGCGGTCTCCAGGAGCAGGCGGATGGCGTAGGAGGTCTCTTCCGCGGTGCCTTGCCAGTGCCCCCAGGATCCGTCGGATCGCTGGGTGCTCAGCACCCATTCGACCGCCGTGACGAGTGCGTCCACGGCGGCCGGGCCGCCGAAGCGGTGCAGCGCCAGCCCGCAGCAGAAGGTCGCGTAGTAGGGCGAGGCATGCCATTTGTCGACCCAGAAACCGTCGTGGTGCTGCATCCCGATCAACCAACGGCTCACCTTGGCCATGGCGGTGTCGATTCGGGGGCTACCGTCCCTGCCCGCGCCCAACGCCTCCAGAACGTGGGCGTTCGTGGTGGGCGACGGGGTGGACTCGCCAGGCCAGGTGACGAAGTGGTCGGTCTGCTCGAACTGCCACAGCGCGTCGGGCGGGCGTCGCTGGCCCTGCAGGGCCAGCGCCCACAGGGTGGCGCCTGTGGTGTCCGCGTCGACGGGAAGCCCTGGCCCGCAGTGCACGCCACCGTCCGGCTCGGGCAGGGGCACCCTGCGGATGTCGGCTCCCGCCTCGTGCAACCACGCCACCACCCATGCCCGCTCGAAGTTGGCGATGGGTATGGCGTTGGGCACCGGGCCGCCGCTCCGCCGCAGCACCTCGTCGAACTCGGCGCTGCCGCGCCCGCCGAGCCAGGCGGCCGTGGCAGCGGGTGACGCACCGACCAGTCCGCCGATCGGCCGGATGCCGGTGAGGGCGGGAGCGAGATCCGGCACCACCTCCAAGGTGTGCAGCAGCTTGGCGGGGACCTCGGCGCCCGAGGACAGCAGCCGCCGCAGCCCGACCAGTCCCTCCGTGGACCATCCCGGCAGGTCCAGCTGCTCGTGCGGGGGCAGGTGCCGGTTCACCGCATCGGTCAGCGCGGGCACGATCAGTTCCACCGCAACGGTGTCCGGCGGCTCCTCGCGGGCGTACCGGGTGATCCAGCCCCGCAACGCATCGAGCCCGGCGCGGGCGGCGGCCCGACCGGTTCCCGTGGACATCAGGGCATCCACCGCGCTCAACGTCGGTACCAGCGCATACGCCTCTGGACCACCCCACAACCCGTCAGGCCGCTGATGGGCGAGCAGAAACTTGATTCTGTCGTCATGCCCAGGCGCCGCCGGCGCGAGAGCCACCACCCTGCCCGTCTCGTAAATCGACGGGGACATCTGCCCGTCCGGGAACGCGAGCAGGCTGTCGACCACCTCCGCAGCGGCTCGAGGGCTCCGGAAGAGGGTCTCGGGATCTGTGGACATGATGGCCTTTCTGCACGAGGTCAGGACACGATCGACAGGTGAACCCGACCGCACGACGACCCAGGCTGCCGGACACGCAGTCTCGGCTCGGCGTAGGCCTTGATCTCGTGCAGGCCGGTCGGCGGGCTATCGGGCACGAGTTCGACTGCTATCCCTCGGTGACGGCCGGTGCGCCTTCGTCAAGGGTTTCGCCTGCCTGCTCGGCGAGGCGCATGGCTTCTTCGATCAGGGTCTCCACGATCTGGTGCTCGGGTACGGTCTTGATGACCTTGCCCTTGACGAAGATCTGGCCCTTGCCGTTGCCGGAGGCGACGCCGAGGTCGGCCTCGCGGGCCTCGCCGGGTCCGTTCACGACGCAGCCCATGACGGCCACGCGCAGCGGGATGTCCATCCCCTCCAGGCCGGCGGTGACCTGCTCGGCGAGGGTGTAGACGTCCACCTGGGCGCGGCCGCACGACGGGCACGACACGATCTCCAGCTTGCGCTGCTTGAGATTGAGCGATTGCAGGATCTGGATGCCGACCTTGACCTCTTCGACCGGCGGTGCGGACAGCGACACGCGGATGGTGTCGCCGATCCCCTGCCGCAGCAGCGCACCGAACGCCACCGCGGACTTGATCGTGCCCTGGAAAGCCGGACCAGCCTCGGTCACGCCCAGATGCAGCGGATAGTCACACCGCGCCGCGAGGATCTCGTAGGCACGCACCATGATGACCGGGTCGTTGTGCTTGACGGAGATCTTGATGTCGTGGAAGTCGTGCTCGGCGAACAGCGACGCCTCCCACAGCGCCGACTCGGCCAGTGCCTCGGGCGTTGCCTTGCCGTACTTGTCCAGCAACCGCGGATCCAACGAACCGGCGTTCACGCCGATGCGGATCGGCGTGCCGTGGTCCTTCGCGGCCGCCGCGATTTCCTTGACCTGGTCGTCGAACTTGCGGATGTTGCCTGGGTTGACGCGCACCGCGGCGCAGCCGGTCTCGATCGCGGCGAAGACGTACTTCGGCTGGAAGTGGATGTCGGCGATGACCGGGATCTGCGACTTGCGCGCGATGGCGGGCAGTGCCTCGGCGTCGTCGGCCGAGGGGCAGGCGACGCGCACGATGTCGCAGCCGGCCGCAGTCAGCTCGGCGATCTGCTGCAGGGTCGCGTCGACATCGGACGTGAGTGTCGTCGTCATCGACTGCACGGAGATCGGGCACTCGCTGCCGACACCCACCGCGCCTACCTGGAGTTGGCGGGTTGTGCGGCGCTCGGACAGGACGGGCGGTCGTGGTGGGATGACGGTGAGGGGCAGTGGATTGGGTGGCATGGCTCATCCGCCCTGGGAGTCATGGACAGTGGTGAGGTTCGGGAAGTTCGTCATGGCCTCTTGCTGTGGGAGCGGAGCCAAGTGGTGCAGCACGGTGGCGGCGATACCGGCAGCGTCGAGGCGGTGTTCTCGCAGCAGGTCGGCGCGGTCTCCGTGGGGCAGGAACCGGGTGGGCAGCGCGAGGCTGTGCAGCCGGGTCGGATGGTCGCGGCCGGCGAGCAGGTGTGCGAGGCGTTGCCCGAACCCACCGGTGACCGCGTTGTCCTCCACGGTCACGGTCAGGCGGTGTCGCGCGGCGAGGTCACCGACTGCGCGCGGTAACGGGGTGGTCCACCGGGGGTCTGCCACGGTGACCGCGACTCCCGCCGTGGCGAGGAGGTCGGCAGCGTGCAGGCATTCCTGTGCACGGGTGCCGACCGCCAGCAGCAGCACGGTGGCCGCCGGTGCCGTACGCACCAGGTCGATGCCGTCGACGTGCCCGACCGCGTTGATGTCCTGTCCCGCGTTGCCCTTGGGGAACCGCACGACTGTCGGACCGGTGTCGATGGCGAGGCATTCCCGCAGGAGCTGGCGTAGGCGGGCCGGGTCGCGGGGTTCGGCGATCCGGATGCCGGGGACGGCGGGCAGGACGCAGACGTCCCACATGCCGTGGTGGCTGGCGCCGTCCGGGCCGGTGATCCCCGCGCGGTCGAGCACGAAGGTCACCGGGAGCCGGTGCAGGGCCACGTCCATCAGCACTTGGTCGAACGCGCGGGTCAAGAACGTCGAGTACACCGCTACCACCGGATGCAGGCCTCCCATGGCCAGTCCCGCTGCGGCGGTGACGGCGTGCTGCTCGGCCAAGCCGACGTCGATGACCCGGTCCGGGAACGCCTGGGCGAACGGGTGCAGCCCGGTGGGGCGCAGCATCGCCGCGGTGAGGCACACGACGTCCTCGTTTTCCGCCCCGAGGAGAGCGATTTCCGCAGCGAATTCCTGGGTCCACGTCCGGGCCGGGCGCTTCGATGCCGCAGTCGGCGATCGGCGAGGGCTGACCGCGTGCAGACAATCGGCCTCGTCGTCTTCCGCGGGCGGGTAGCCCTTGCCCTTGGTGGTCACGCAATGCACCACCACGGTGCGCCCCAGCGCTTTGGCCTGTCGCAGTGCGTGTTCGACGGCCGCGATGTCATGTCCGTCGACCGGGCCGAGGTAGGTCAGCCCGAGCATGCCGAACAGGGTGAGCCACGGCGTACGGCATCGGCCGTTCTCGTCTTGGTGCTTGTCGCTGGAGCTGGCGCGCAACGTGCGGAGATGTTCGGCGATCGCGCCCACGGTGGGTGCGTAGGAGCGCCCGTTGTCGTTGAGCACGATGACCAGCGGCCGGTCCGGGGCGGTGGCGATGTTGTTGAGCGCTTCCCACGCCATCCCGCCGGTCAACGTGCCGTCTCCGATGACGGCGATCACGTGCCGGTCGTGCTCGGCGCGCAGGCGCAGCGCGGTCGCGAGGCCGTCTGCATAGGACAGCGCCGTGGAGGCGTGGGAGTTGCGCACCAGGTCGTGCGGAGATTCTTCTGGGTCGGGGTAGCCGGACAGGCCACCGGCTTGGCGCAAGGTGTCGAACCGGTGCCCTCGTCCGGTGAGGATCTTGTGGACGTAGGCCTGGTGGCCGGTGTCGAACAGCATCTTGTCCCGCGCTGTGTCGAACACGCGGTGCAGCGCGATGGACAGTTCCACCACTCCCAGGTTCGGCCCCAGGTGCCCTCCGGTTCGCAGGACGGTGTCGATGAGAAATCGGCGGATCCGCTCCGCGAGGGCGGGCAGGTCGTCAGCGGGAAGGCCGCGCAGCCTGCCAGATTCGCAGAGGCGTTCGAGGGGCACGAGCGGGTCCGCGGTCTGCGGATGCGGGGTCACGGCCGTCGCACTTTCTGTGGAAGGGAGAAGGTCACCGTTTCCGTGGCGACTTGGTGCGTGGTGACGTTGACAGGCCCTAGTCCGCGCAGGGCGGTCAGCACATCGGTCACGAGGCGGGGCGGGGCGGAGGCGCCGGCGGTCAGCCCGACGCGGTGGGCCCCGGCCAGCCAGTCGGCGCGGATGTCGCTCACCTCGTCGATGAGGTAGGCCGGTGTGCCGCGGCGCTGGGACAGTTCCACCAGCCGCACCGAGTTGGACGAGTTCGGCGACCCCAGCACCAGCACCAGATCCGCCGCGGCGGCAACCTCGTGCAGTGCGTGCTGCCGGTTGGTCGTGGCGTAGCAGATGTCGTCGGACTTGGGGCCTCGCAATGCGGGGAAGCGGCGCCACAGCGCGGCGATCACGTCCCTGGCTTCGTCCACGGCCAGCGTCGTCTGCGTCAGGTACGACACCCGCTCCGGGTCGGGCACCCGCAGGCTGGCCACGTCGTCGACGCTGCTCACCAGCCGCATCCGATCGGGGGCATGGCCCAGTGTGCCCTCGGTCTCCTCGTGACCGGCGTGGCCGATGAGCACCACCGTGTCGCCTCGCCGGGTGAACCGCAGTGCTTCGGTGTGCACCTTGCTCACCAGGGGGCACGTCGCGTCGATGACATCGAGTCCCCGGTCGGCGGCTTGCGCGCGCACCGCTGGGGACACTCCGTGCGCGGAGAACACCACCGTCGCGCCATCGGGCACTTCGTCGAGTTCCTCGACGAACACCGCACCGCGCTCTTCCAGTTCACGCACCACATGGCTGTTGTGCACGACCTGTCGGCGGACGAATACCCGGTCGTCGTGGGTGTCCAAGGTCTGCTCGACGGCCTGGATCGCCCGTTCGACCCCCGCGCAGAACGAGCGCGGTTCAGCCAGCAGCACCTCCCGCGGACCGGCCACGGCCACCCACTGGGTGACCACCGAGCGCACGATGTCCACCAGGCCGGGTGCGACCTGATTCGGGCCGCACACCGCCGCGGCGGCGAACATCACCGGCGACTCGCCGCCGTGGGCGATGGAAGCCGAGTAACCCTGGACGTCGGTTGCCGTGCCGTGGGCATCGCCGGACGGCCGCAACGCCGCGAGATGGGTGATGATCCGCGCTCGGCGCAGCGTCCCGGACAGCAAAGGTGCGGCCGGGCACTCGACGACAGCGCCCCCCGGCCGGTGGATCGCTGTCGCGACGACCGCGTCCCCTGCACGCACCTGCGGGATGTCGGCCAGAGCCCGTAGTGGTTCCACCGTGCCGGTCAGGTGCCGGGTTTCGCCGGTGTGCGTGGTCGGGTCAGTGTTCACGGGCGGCCACCAGGTGAGCGAGGGCGGTCAGTTCGGTAGCGGGCCCAGGAACGGGATCGATCGCGTGCAGGCAGCCCAGCGCCAGCCCGAGGTGCCGACGTGCCTCGGCATGGGTCCGTTCACGGCCGCCGGCCCGCTCGATGAGCAACGCTGCGGCGTCCAGATCCTTCTCGTCCAGCGGCTCGGCCTGACGGTAGAGCGTGGCGAATGCCCGGCCCTCCGCCGAGTCGGAGTCCAGCGTGAGGATCACCGGAAAAGTCTTCTTCCGCGACCGCAAGTCCGAGCGTGCGGACTTGCCCGTGACAGCGGGGTCCCCCCAGATGCCCAGCAGGTCGTCGATCATCTGAAACGCCAGGCCCAAGTGGTGCCCGAACTGGTGCAGGTGGCGCACCACATCCGCAGACGCGCCCCCCAGAGCGGCGCCCACCGCACACGCACACCCGAACAGTGCGCCGGTCTTGCCTGCCGCCATCCGCACGTATTCGTCGCGTCCGACCCGTGGGCGCGTTTCGAACTCCACGTCGTCGCTCTGCCCCCGCACCAGTTCCAGCAGCGCCTGCGTCACCGCCTGGCTGGCCGACAGTGTCCTGGCCGACGGGGCGGACACCATCAGGTCGAGCGCCAAGGCCAGCAACGCATCGCCTGCGAGGGTGGCCGCCGGCACGCCGAAAAACGCCCACACCGTGGGCCGGTGCCGCCGCGTCTCGTCGCCGTCGATGATGTCGTCGTGCACCAGGGAGAAGTTGTGCACGAGCTCGATCGCAGCCGCGGCGTGAACTGCTGACTCCGCGCGGCCGCCCACCGCTTCGGCGGAGAGCAGGACCAAGGCCTGGCGCACCCCTTTGCCGGCAGCCCCGCTCACCGGGTGACCATGGTGATCAATCCAGCCGAGCTGGTATCCGATCGCTTTCGCCATCGGCCTGGGTAGCCGCTCCACGGCTTCCCGCAATGCGGGGTCCACGAGAGTCCGCGCCCATCGCAAGATCTGAATCGGCTGCTGCGCCAGTGGGGATGCCAACGCAACCCTCCGCTCTACTTGGTCACGATGAATGGATTTGATCTTCACTCGACGCCAGTGATCCAGTCAATGCCATCAAGCCGCTGACACAACCCACTTCAACACATATTTCGAAGGCATTTTACGGCGCACAAGAATTACCCTCAGGACAGGCGAGGGCATTGCCACCCGGCGACCCACGGGACGCATCGCCGAAATATTCGATGTCGCGATCGAGCCCCGCTCATGTGATCACGCGCATGAACGATACCTTTTTTCGGCTACGCACCAGCCAGAATGATC
>JASLAV010000227.1 GCA_030146905.1 Lentzea sp.
CGCCCTTGCCGCCCGCGCGCGACCGCACGTGCGGAACCCTGACGGTCTCCCCGACGCGCAGGGCTTGCACCCGATAGGTCACATCGATGGCGGGGTTGAGCGTGACGGTGACGATCCTGCCCGTCACGTCGCCGCACCGGCGGTGCCGCTGGGGACGGCCTCGCCGCTCTTCTCGGCGCGGTAGACCATCAGCGTGGACCCGGCCAGCGCCAGCACGATGCCGATGACCTGGAAGGCGCTGGGCCGCGCGCCGAACACGGCGAGCGAGAGCACGATGGTCAGCACGGGAGCCAGCGCGTTGGTGACCGGCGCGACGATCGACGCCTTGCCGCGGCTCATGGCCATGACGAGGAACAGCGCGCCGACGGCGTTGAGCACCTGCGTGCCGGCGGTGAGCGCCGGGGCCTGCCACGGGAAGTCCAGCGGCAGCCCGCCCATCATCAGCAGGGCCACCGGGATCAGCACCAGGCCGCTGATGGTCATCCAGCCGAACGTCGACGGGTCGTCGACCCCGGCGAGCGCCGCTTTGCGCATGTAGAACGCCTGCACGCCCCACGCCACGCACACACCGGCCGCGAGCAGCAGGTAGAGCCACCCGCTGCCGCTGGCGTCCCCTGTGGACACGGAGAAGAGCACCACGGCGACGAGCGCGAGCACCACGCCCGTCCAGGACAGGGCGCCAAGCCGTTCGCGCAGGAGGCCGAACGCCATCAGCACGGTGATCGCCGGGGACAGCGCGACGATCGGGAAGATGACGTACGCGGGCCCGATGGTGAGCGCCTTGAACAGCAGCAGCTGGCCGCCCGCACCGGTGAGCCCGATCAGCAGGCCGTACCCGGCGGCGGTGCGGCTGCGGTCGAACCTCCTGCCGCGCAACGAGACCCAGGCGGGAATGATCATCGTCAGCGACCACACGACGTAGACCATCGGGTCGGGGTAGGAGTAGAGCTTCGTGGGCAGCGCCGAGAACGCTCCCCAGACGCCCCAGAACACCACCAGCAGTCCCGCGTACGGAACCCAGTTGTTCGCGCGGAAGAACGAGGGGGACACGCCAGATCCGGTCATTTCGACTCCTCAGCCGGAGAGTGCCGCGGGTGAGTGGATGTGCTCTGCCCGCAGCGGGTGTCCGTGCAGGCGCGCCGCGTGGAGCGCGGCACCGATGTGCGGTTCCAGCAGGGGTGCTCGCAGGTCGAAGTCGTGGGTGAGCGACTCGCGGAACGACGCCAGCACGTGCGCGGAGCCGAACACGCCGCCGGAGTACGACACGGGAACCTGCTGGGAGGAGCCGAACTCGAGCGCCTCGCGGCCGATGTTCACCAGCAGTGCGAGCTCCTGCCCCGCGCGGCGGAGGACCTCGGCGGCGGCCGTGTCACCGGCGTCGGCCGCACGGACCACGACCTTGCTCAGGCCCGCGATCCTGCCGCGGTCGCCGTGCCACTGGTTCACCACGACGTCAATGGCGTCGAAGTCCGCCGCCAGCCCGAGAGCCGCGCGCACCTCCTCGACGAGAGGACCGGCCGGCAACCGCCCGTCGACCATGCGGCTGAACGCGTTGAGGCCGTTGACCGCGACCCAGTAACCGGACCCCTCGTCACCGAAGACCTCGCTCCAGCCGCCGCCGCGCCAGGTCCTGCCGCGGTGCTCGCCGTAGGCGATCGAGCCGGTGCCCGCGACGACGTTGATGCCGTCCACGGCGCCGAGCGAGCCGGCCCAGCCGCAGATCATGTCATTGCCGCAGCGGTAGTTCCCGGGGCCGAGGATCTTCGCGGGCAGCGCGTCGAGCACCGGCTGGTCGGCGCTGATCTCGCCGTAGGCCGGCAGTCCGATGAACGCGTAGGTGATGCCGGAGACCGGGATGCCCGCCGTGCGGCAGACCTCGTCGATCCCCTGCCGCAGAAGGGGTTCGACGATGTCGAGCCCGTCGTTGAGGTAGTACGCGCTCGCGGTGCGGGCTTCCGCAACGACACTGCCGTCGAGATCCACCAGGCAGAACGCGGTCTTCGTGCCTCCGCCGTCGACACCGAGGAACATCTCAGCGCACCCCCTGCTCGGAGAACTCGTGGATGACCACGCCCTGCACCACGCGGTTCACCTCGCCGCCGGGGAACGGGTTGTCGGGCGTCAGGCCGAGCGCGAGCGAGCAGGCGAGTGCGGTGGACTGCGCCGTGATCACGGCGACGAGCGCCCACACGGACGGCGACCAGCCGGCCGGGCCGCGGACCGGCCACACCCGGGCTCCGCCGCACTCCGCGGGATCCGCCTCTCCGACCACCACCACGCGTTCGGTGCCGAGCGCCTGCACGAGCTCGCGTGCGATGTCCACGTCGTACGAACGGGAATAGGGGTCTGTGGAGAGGAAGACCAGCGCGATGGTGCGGTCGTCGAGGACGGACTTCGGGCCGTGCCGGAACCCCAGCGACGACTCGGCGAGCCCGACCACCTCGCCGCGGGTCAGTTCGAGGCACTTGAGCGCGGCTTCCTTCGCCAGCCCCCGCAACGC
>JASLAV010000273.1 GCA_030146905.1 Lentzea sp.
GGAGGATCTACCGCAGGATGGACACGTGATCGAGGTGCGTCCTGGCGGGCGCCGCCGAATCGACAGGGTGCTCGCCCCCGACTACACGGAGGGCGTCGAGCAGCGCCCGCTCGTCGAGGTGCGCGAACTCCGCGACGAGGCAGCGCAGGAAGAGACAGACCTGTCCTACCTGCGGCGGCTGTTGCACGCGCGGATCGACATCGTGCGCGCGGAACAGGAGCGCCGCAGCTCCGGCGGTTCGGCGGTGGTCGAGCAGCTGGCCACGATCCTCTCGACGAACGCCGTCGGTCCGGCGACAGGCCTTGGCCGGTACCAGACCCATGAACCGTCACGTGCCGATGCGCATCAACGGCACGTTGAAGCGCTCATCTCCGACGTGGACCTCTCCGACGTGAGCTCGTTGTCCGACGCCCGCCTCGGCGAGGTGCTGGAGACGTTCATCTCGGAAGAGGCCTCCGTGTCGGTGCGACGGCGTGAGGTGCAGGTCGTGGTGGACAAGCTCAACGCCGAGATCGCGTCGCGCTACCAGCGCGGGAGTGCCTCGGTGGACGAGCTGCTGGCCGCCGAGCGCGGGCACCACCGCCGCAAGAGCTGACTCCCAACATTTGGGACGATTGTTCCACTTTCTGAGCAGCGGACCTAGCGTGCTCCCATGGGGTACCGCTGGGTCGTGCTGGGCGTCGGCGCCGTGGCGCAGGGCACCAACGCGGCCATCTTCCTCGGGCTGCCCGCGATCAGCCCTCAGCTCCAAGAACACTTCTCACTGACGTTGCCCCAGGTCGGGCTGCTTCTCGGCGCGGTCAACCTCGGCACGATGATCGCCCTCGTGCCATGGGGAGTCGTCGCGGACCGACGCGGCGAACGACTCGTAATGACCATCGGCGGTCTCGGTGCCGCCGCCTGCCTGCTCTCCGTGACGCTGGGCAACGCGTGGATCGCCGGTCTCGCGCTGTTCGCCGCCGGGCTGTTCGGAGCCAGCGTCAACGCGGCCAGCGGCCGGGCGGTGATGTCGTGGTTCAGCAGGGAGTCGCGCGGCCTCGCCATGGGCGTCCGGCAGACGGCGACCCCGCTCGGAGCGGCCCTCACGGCGGCCGTGCTGCCCGGCATCGCCATCTCGGCAGGGGTGCCCACGGCGTTCGTCGCGCTGGCGAGCGTGACGGCGTTCGTGGCGCTCGCGGTGGCGTTGCTGGTCAGGGAGCCACCCGGTGCGGTCAGAGCGGGTTCCGACCACGGTCTGGTGCTCAAGGACCCGAGGCTGCTGCGCCTCTCTCTCGCGAGTGGGCTGCTCGTGGTTCCCCAGTTCACCGCCACCGCCCTGATGGTGCCCCTCCTGCACGAACACCGCGGCGTGAGCGTGACGGCGGCGGCAGCGGTCTTCGCCGTAGCCCAGGCGCTCGGCGGGGCCGGACGGCTCGCGGTCGGCGTGTGGTCGGACCGGGCGCGCAGCAGGATCGGGCCGTTGAAGATCGTCTCGGTGCTCACCGCGATCGGGTTCGTGCTGGTCGCGGTCCTCGACCAGGCGCCGCTGCCGGTGCTGGTGGCCGTGCTGGTGCCGACGAGCGTGCTCGCGTTGTGCTGGAACGGGCTGGCGGTCACCGAGGCCGGCGAGCTCGCGCCGGACGGCCGCAGCGCCACCGGGATCGCCATGCAGAACTCGGCGAACTACCTCAGCGCGGCGACGACGCCCTTCGTCGCGGCCCTCGTCGCCGTGAACGTGGGATGGCCTGCGGCGATGGCGCTGGCAGCCGTCGCGGCCGTGGCCGCGCGGGTGCTGCTTCAGCCGTGGCGTTCCCTGCGGGCCAGCTCGCCCCAGAACTCGCGCAGCGTCTCGTAGCGCAACGCGACCTCCTCGGCGTCACCGCTCTCCAGGGCGTCGACGATGGCGTTCACGTCGGCGGCCGAGGTGTCCTCCAGCAGGTCCTTGTCCTGCAGCAGCTGCACCAGTCCGCCGTAGTCGAGCTCGACGGCCGAGTGCGGGTGGAAGTGCTCCAGCCAGCGGCCCGTGTCGGCGAGGATCGTGGCGGGCCCCTCCTCGCCCAGAGCGCCCTTGACGACCTTGAGCGCCCTGGCGACCCTGCGCCGGGCGTCCGCCATCGCCACGCGCCACGACACCTGCCGTTCCGGGTCGTCCTGGGCGCTCGCGAGCACCACGCGGCGCTGGGCGGGGTCGACGAGGGCGAACCACGGCAGCGGCACCGTCCAGGTCGTGGAGATGACGTGGACGGCTCCCGCGGCGAGTTCGGCCATCACGGCGGACGCGCGCGCACGGACCGTCTCCGGCGAGAGGCTGAGAGCGGCGTCCTGCAGGATTGGCGGAGCGGAGGCCAGGAAGCCCACGAGAGCGGCCGCGGAGCGCGCCCTGAGGTCCAGGGGGCAGACGAGCGGCCCCTGCCCGACACGCGCGGCGTCGGAGGTCGGAACCTCGGCCGGACTGATCGTCATGACGTCCAGCGACTCGCCCGGGAGGAGCTTGCGGCCCAACTGTGATCGCAACCACAGCTCCCGTTCGCGGTCCCCCACCTCCGAGCGGGGGATCGGGCCCTTTTCCAGGGCTTTTGCGACCTTCGCCGCTAGCGGTGCGTCCAATACCGATAACGGTTCGTACACCCTCAGGTAGGCGACGAACGGTCTGGGCACCTGTGCATCCTTCCACGCGGGGGCGGTCGCGAGATTTGGCGGTACGTGTCACGCCTACCGCGTCGCGAGGAACCCCATCGGCACGGTACGGTAGTTACCAGGAACCAGTTGTCGAGACGAGTGGGGCCGCCGTTCCCCCGGCCGCCCCCGTCCCTGTGCGAGGGGGTCGAGCCATGGGGCGCGGCCGAGCGAAGGCCAAGCAGACGAAGGTCGCCAGGGAGCTCAAGTACAGCTCTCATGAGACCGACTTCGCTGCGTTGCAGCGTGAGCTGTCTGGTGACGAAAGGTCGCCGAACGGGCTCGGTGGTGGCGAAGAAAGCCACGACGACCCGTACGACGATTACGACGACTACCGTCGCTGAATTCAGCCTTCGGAGTTCAAGGGTTGGGCAGCCGGTCTTCCCGGCGCCCAGCCCTTGAACTCTGAGGGCGTTTTCAGAAAGCCCTGGCGTACTGCTTCGGCGCGTGGATCTCCACACCCAACTGCTGAGCCGCGTGCAGCGGCCAGTACGGGTCGCGGAGCAGTTCGCGCGCGAGCAGGACCAGGTCGGCGGAGCCGTCCGTCACAACCTGTTCGGCCTGCTTCGCCTCGGTGATCAGGCCGACTGCACCCGTGGGCACGTCTGCCTTGCGTCGCACAGCTTCGGCGAGCGGCACCTGGTAGCCGGGCCCGATCGGGATGTCCGCCTGCGCGGTGTTGCCACCGCTGGACACGTCGATCAGGTCCGCACCCGCGGCCTTGAGCGCCTGTGCCAGCACAACGCTGTCGTCGGCGGTCCACCCGCCTTCCACCCAGTCGCTGCCGCTGATCCGGACGATCACCGGCACGTCCGGTCCGACCGCTGCCCTCACGGCCGCGGTGACCTCGACGGGTACGGCGATGCGTTCTTCGATGCTGCCCTCGTTCGTGAGCGGCGAGTAGTACTCGTGGAGCAGGTAGCCGTGGGCCGCGTGGACCTCCAGCACCTCGAAGCCGGCCTCGACCGCCCTGAGCGCGCCGTCGACGAAGGCCTTGACGATCGCGCTGTGGCTCTCGAGCTTCTCCGGCTGGTTGCCACCGGGGAACGGCTCGGTCGTGGGCGCCACCGGCACCCAGTCACCGATCGCCTTGCGCCCGGCGTGCGCGAGCTGGATGCCCGGCACCGAGCCCTGCTCCTTGATGAACCGCGTGATCGGCTTCCAGGCCTCGACCTGCGCGTCGTTCCAGATGCCGACGTCCTGCGGCGAGATCCGGCCCCTCGGCTCGACGGCGGTGGCCTCGGCGATGACCAGCCCGGCACCGCCGACCGCGCGGGAACCCAGGTGGACGAGGTGCCAGTTCGTCGGCACACCGTCCTCCTCGGTCACCGAGTACTGGCACATCGGGCTGACCGCGATCCGGTTGGGCAGCGTGACCGAGCGCAGGGTCAGCGGGGAGAAGAGCAAGCTCACTTCGGGCTCCCTTGGAACGTTCGTGTACCTAACTGAACGTTCAAGGAAGCCCGGAGCCCGGTTGTTCCCGGCTGTGAGACATCTCAGCCACTGGGCGGTGCCTGAGGCACGAACCCGTGCATCAGCTCAGGTAGCGGACCTGCCTGGCCTTGCCCTCCAGCACCTCGTCACGGGCCGACGCGATCTCCGTCCGGTGTGAGACCTCCGGCACACCGATCTCCCACCACGTCCCGGCCTCGGTCCACGACGACGGGTGCGTGCGGATCACCACGACGGCCGGGCGCTTCTCGGCCACCGCCGCCTCGCGGGCCTTGCGGTAGGCGCCTTCCAGCTCGTCCAGGGAGTCCACCGGGAAGACCGCGCAGCCGAGGGACGCCGCGTGGGCGGCGAAGTCCGTGCGCGGAGGCTGGGCGTGCGTCGAGGCGCAGTCGCCGTAGAGGTTGTTGAAGCCCGCGCCGCCCTGGCCCGTCTGCAGGCGGTGGATCACCGCGAAGCCGTCGTTGTCGCACACGACGGCCACGAAGCCGTGGCCGGCGAAGGCGGCGGAGAACAGTTCGGAGTTCAGCATCAGGTACGAGCCGTCGCCGAGCAGGGTGGTGACCACGCCGTCACGACGGGCGATCGCCGCGCCCCAGGCCCCTGCCAGTTCGTAGCCCATGCAGGAGAAGCCGTACTCCACGTCCATCGTGGACTCGCCGGTGGCGCGCCAGCCGCCGATCAGCTCGCCCGGCAGGCCGCCGGACGCGGTCATGACGTAGTCGGCCGGACCGCTCACGTCGTTCACGACACCCACCACCTGGGCGTATGTCGGGAGACCGTCCCCGGGAGTGCGCAGCGAGGTGATGTGCGCGTCCCACTTCGTGCGTTCAGCCGAGGCGCGGGCGGACCACTCCTCGGGTGCCCGCCAGTCGGCCAGGACGTCGGTGAGTTCCCGCAGTCCCTCGTCGGCGTCGGCCACCAGGGCGGACGAGCCGTGCTTCACGGCGTCGAAGCGGGCCGCGTTCAGCGACACCAGGTGCACGTCGGGGGAGAAGACCGTCCAGGACGCGGTGGTGAAGTCCTGCAGGCGGGTGCCCACCGCGACCACCACATCCGCTTCCGCTGCGAGGACGTTGGCCGACGTGGAGCCGGTGATGCCCAGCGGACCGGCGTGCAGCGGGTGCTCGTGCGGGACCAGCGTGCGGCCCGCGGTGGTCTCCACGACCGGGATGTTGTGCTGTTCGGCGAAGCGCAGGGCTCGGCCCGCGGCGCCCGAGTAGCGGACGCCGCCGCCCAGCACGAGCAGCGGGCGGGAGGCGCCGCGGATCGCCGACACGGCCTGGGCCAGCGCGAACAGGTCGGGGCGCGACCTCAGCGGCCGGTGCAGGACGGGGGCGAACAGCGCGTCGGGGAAGTCGTAGGACTCGGCCTGGACGTCCTGCGGCAGGGCCAGGGTCACGGGACCGCAGTCGGCGGGGTCGGTCAGGACCCGCGCGACCTGCGGCAGGGTCGAGAGCAGCTGTTCGGGGCGGGTGATGCGGTCGAAGTAGCGGCTCACCGCGCGGAACGCGTCGTTGACCGTCGCCGTCGGGTCGTGGAAGTGCTCGACCTGCTGGAGGACGGGGTCGGGCGCGCGGCCGGTGAACGTGTCGCCCGGCAGGAGCAGCAGCGGCAGGCGGTTGGCGTGGGCCACGCCCGCGGCGGTGACCATGTTCAGCGCGCCGGGGCCGATCGACGACGTGGCGACGCCCACCTGGCGGCGGTGCGCGGCCTTGCCGATGCCGACGGCGGCCAGCGCCATGCCCTGCTCGTTCTGGCCGCGCCACACCGGGATCCGGTCGCGGACCTCCTCCAGGGCGTTGCCGATGCCGAGCACGTTGCCGTGCCCGAAGATCGCGAAGACGCCGGGGAACAGCGGCGCCTGCGATCCGTCGAAGAGTTCCGTGCGCTGGGCCAGCATCCAGCGGACCAGTGCCTGCGCGGTCGTGAGCTTCACTTGACCCGCCCCTCTGCGGTCGTGACCGGGCAGCGCGGGTCCAGTTCCCGCGCGGCCCAGCTGTCTCGGACCCAGGTGTGCGCCGGGTCGTCGCAGAACGCCATCGAACGTTCGGGGCCGGGACCGGCCAGGACGTTCAGGTAGTACATCGGATATCCCGGCGCCGCGACGCACGGGCCGTGGTAGCCGCGCGGGATCAGGAAGACGTCGCCGTCCCGCACGGTCACGTCCTCGTCGATCGTGCCGTCGTCGGTGTACGTGCGGTGGAAGCCGAAGCCCGTGCGAGAAGGCGTGACGCCGTCCCGGTCGGCGATGCGGAAGTAGTAGATCTCCTCGTTCTCCACCTCGCACGGCTCTGAGGAGTCGTGCTTGTGCGGCGGGTACGAGGACCAGTTGCCGTCCGGGGTGATCAGCTCGCACGCGTTGAGCTTGTCCGCGTGGTCCCACACGCCCGGCACGCCGAAGTTCGTGACCTGGCGGGTGGCGTTGCCGGAGCCGCGCACCTCGACGGGGACGCCGTCCGCC
>JASLAV010000277.1 GCA_030146905.1 Lentzea sp.
GCACGGCGGCGAGCGCGCAACGCCAGCCACTCGCAACGCCAGCCGCGCCGATGGCGCGCACAACCCCGACCAAGCCAGTGCCGAGCACGCACGACCTCGGCCTCACCGGTGCCAAGCACGCGCAACGGTAGCCACACGCCACGCCAGGCGCGCAACGCGTGCCGCGCACGATGCCCGACACGCACAACGGTAGCCACGCGCAACATCAGGCACTCATAATGCGCGACGCCGACACTTGGCGCGCGCACGATGGCGAGTGCGCGACATCAGGCGCACTTACGAGGCCAGGCCCACGATGCGACACCTCGGCACACCGAACCCTATGGCTGTGCCATCCCCGCGAGCCCACGACTCGATCCCAGGGGCCGCCCAGCGAACACCCGACTCAGCTATGCGCCCCAGCTGGCCATCCGACCAAGCCAGCTCCACAGCCCTCCGACTGGGCCGACCATCTGCTCCGGCATTCCCGGGGTCCGCCGCGATGCCCACCGCTCCCCCGCGCGATTCCTCCTGACGCAACGCGCGAACCCCCGATTCGGTTCCCGCTCTGTCCACAGGCTAGCCAAAACCGGATAACCGCAGGTCAAAACCCCGTCAGCCTGTGGACAACTCGCGATCAAGAAAACGCACCCAGAAACGACCCCCGAAAAACCGGTCAGAGCTGGTTGATGCGAACCAGGTTGCCGGCCGGGTCGCGGAACGAGCAGTCCCGCACCCCCCACGGCTGGTCCTCGGGCTCCTGCAGCACCTCGCCCACACCGGTCGACTCCACCCACGCCCGTGCGCGGTCGAAGGTGCCCTGCAGGTCCTTCGTCGCCAGCGACAGGGCGGTGTAGACGCCCTTGGCCATCAGGACGGCGATGGTGCGGCGTTCCTCGTCGCTCACGCCGGGGTCGGCGGCGGGTGGGTGCAGGACGATGCCGGTTTCCGGTTGGTCCGGTGGGCCCACGGTGATCCAGCGCATGGTGCCCTGGCCGACGTCCTGGCGGACTTCGAAGCCGAGGGCGTCGCGGAAGAAGCCGAGGGACTTCTCGGGGTCGTCTGCCGGTAGGAAGGCGGCGGCGATGATTACTGACATGCGGTCAACCTAATCTGGGGTTCCGGTGGTCGCTTCTCGATTCCTGATCGGCCTCATCACGGCTTTGGCCAGGCAGTTCGGGATGCCTTGGCCGTCGGTGGCCGCGATCTTCCTGTACTGGCTGGGTGACATGCCGACGAGTTCGGAGAAGCGGGTGCTGAAGGTGCCCAGTGAGGAGCAGCCGACTTCGAAGCAGACTTCGGTGACGGACAGGTCGCCTCGGCGCAGCAGGGTCATGGCGCGTTCGATGCGGCGGGTCATGAGGTAGCTGTAGGGCGATTCGCCGAAGGCCGCGCGGAACGCGCGGGAGAGGTGTCCCGCTGACAGGTGGACGCCTCGGGCGAGGGCCGCTACGTCGAGGGGGTCGCGGTACTCGCGGTCGATCCTGTCGCGGACCTTGCGGAGCAGGAGGAGTTCCTGCAGGCGCGGGTCTTGGGCGGTCACGTCGGACAGCCTAAGGCCCGCGCCTGACAGATCACTGACAATCCGGCGGGCTAGCAGGCGCCTTGGTCGCGCCAGACGCCCCATTCACCGGTGGTGCCGGGTTCCTCGTTCTGGGTCCACCACTGGGCGCGCCACTTGCGGCCCTTGTGCGACACCTCGTTGCCGCTGTTGTAGACCTTGCCGCTCTCCCACGCCGGGAGTGCGCAGACCGGCGGCTTCGACGTGGTGGTCGAAGTCGTCGTGGTGGGCTGGGTACCGCCGCCGATGCGCGGGTGGTCGGCGGAGATGGCGTAGGACTGGCCGCCGAAGGTGAACACGAAGTTCGACGGGGTCGCGATCGGCAGCTGGTAGCTGACGGTCACCTCGATGGACGCGCCCGGTGCCAGGGACTGCCAGGACGGGAGCGTCAGCTCGGCTTTCTGGAAGTCGCCCTTCAGGCCGCCGGCGTTGGGGCCGCTGTGGCCCTTGGACGTGACGCGGAGTCCGAAGCCGGACTGGTCTGCCATGGTGCCGGGGGCGCTGGTGCCGTAGTCGAACGCGATCTTCGTGCCACCGGGGATCGTCACGGACGAGCGGTTGGTGAACTTGATCTTCGGGGTGATCGGGTAGTTGTTGTCGCCCAGGGCGAAGCCGTGGACGTCGACGTCGACCGCCAGTGACTGCGTCTGCTGGACAGTGGCCTTCGCTGCGCCGTAGGGGGCTGCGCCCCGCAGGCCGGTGTCGATGGTCGACAGGAGGGTGTCGCCGATGAAGTACTCGTTCTTGGCGGAGTCGAAGCCGTAGTCGCCGGCGAGTTCCCAGATCATGATGCCGCCGAGGCCCTTGTCCCTGACGTACTTGGTCTTCTCGGCGATGGACTGCTCGGTCTCGGTGGAGAGGAACACCTTCTTGTCGTCGTTCCACAGCCACGGTGACTTCAGGGTCGAGTCGTAGTGGGGTGTGTAGGTGCCGGTCAGGCGGTCCGTCGGGTCGTTGGCGGGGTCGAGGCCGTACTGGGTGCCGTAGGAGCCGGTGATCTTGGCTTCGAGGTTCTTGGTGTGCCACAACGGGTTGACGCCGGAGGGGACTTCGGCGCCGCCCGCGGTGACGTCGTGCCAGATGTTGTCGATGCCGGACGCGCCGTTGCCGCACGGGGTGGTCGAGCCGACCGCGGAGCCGGTGCCGGGCGGGCACTGCGACTGGTTCGGCAGCGCGGCCTTGCCCCACAGGCCGTTGGTGCCGCCGGTGACGCCCTGCCAGCCGCGGGAGTAGAACGGCACGCCGATGTTGATGCGTCCGGCCTGCATGGCGCCGCGGTAGTAGTGGTAGGCCCAGTCGGTGTTGAGGTAGCCCATGCCTTCGTACTGCGGTGCCGTGTAGACGCCGCCTGCCGTGAGTTCGCCGTCCTTGCCGTCGTCGTAGAGGGCGGCGTTCGGGCCGACGAAGTGGTTCCACGAGCCGTGCAGGTCGTAGCTCATGACGTTGAGGTAGTCGAGGTACTTGACGACCTGGTAGGACTCCTGGCCGCGCAGCAGCCAGCCGGAGGCGGGGACGGCGGCGGTGAGCAGGTAGTGCTTGCCGTCGGCGGCGCCGGCGCGGTCGAGCTTCTCGCGCAGGGTCTTCATGATCGCCTGGTAGCCGGCCCACAGGGTGCCGCGGTTGGCGTTGGAGATCCAGAAGTCGTCGGGGTTGCCGGCGTGGTTGTTCGACGTGGCGTACTCGTAGTCGATGTCGGCGCCGTTGAAGCCGTACTGGCGCAGGAAGGTGACGACGGAGTCGGCGAACGTGTCGATCGCGGCCTGGTTCTGGCCGAGCTTGTAGAAGCCGCCGGTGGCGTTGCGGGTGCCGTCGGCGTTGAGGAAGCCTCCGGTCTCCGCCCAGCCGCCGACCGAGATCAGCGTCTTGACGTCCGGGTGCTGCTTCTTGAACTTGGTGAGCTGGTTGAAGTGCCCCTTGTAGGGCAGTGACGGGTCGGTTTCGGCGCCGGGGACGCCCGGCCACTCCATGCCGGTGGACGGGTTGTCCGCGTTGCCGTCACCGACGGAGATCTTGTTCTGGGCGTCGATGTGGGCGAACGCGTAGTTGAGGTGGGTGACCTTGTTCCAGGGGATGTCCTTGGCGAGGTACCCGGGCTGTCCGTTCTTGCCGGTGCGCCAGCTGGTGAAGTAGCCGATCACGCGGCGGGACTTGTCGCCCATCGTCTCGCGGCCGGCGGTGTCGTAGACGGTGCAGTAGGGCACCTCGACGCCCGGTGTCGTGTAGAGCCCGTCGGGCCGGCAGTCCTCGTGGGCCGCGGCTGCGGTGGGGGCGTGGGTCACAGCTGTGACGGTCCCGGCTAGCAGGGCTAGCACGGGGACCACTCTCGTGAGCAGTCGCAAGGGGAAGGACCTCCTGGCTAGGGCGGCGGCCACTGCCGGGAACCGTAAAATGGTCCAGACCTTTACGTCAACACTCCACCACTGACATTCCGTGTCAGCGGTATCGATCTAGATTCCGCGCCATGAGCGAGCACGACTTCGACTTCCTCCACGGCCGCTGGCACGTGGCCAACCGCAAGATCGCCGACATCCCCGGACGCGGCACCGAGTGGACCGAGTTCGACTCGCGGGCCGAGGTGCGGCCGGTCCTGGGCGGAGCGGGGAACATCGACAGCCTCCACGCACCGGACTGGGAGGGCATGACGCTGCGCCAGTACGACCCCGAACGGCGGGTGTGGCGCATCTGGTGGGCCTCCACCCGTTCTCCCGGGCGGCTCGACCCGCCGCTCGAAGGACGGTTCACCGATGGGCACGGCGTGTTCTTCGGTGACGACGAGGTCGGCGGGCGGGCGGTGAGGCTGCGGTTCGACTGGACCGCGGGTGACGAGCCCGTGTGGCAGCAGGCGTTCTCCTACGACGGCGGGCAGACCTGGGAGACGAACTGGGTCATGCGGTTCCGGCCGCTTCCGCTCTGACAGCGCTCCCGCCGGGCGGAACGGCCGGGACGACCCGTCGTCCCGGCCGTTCCGCCCGTCGTCAGTGGTGCTGGTGCACGACGGCGTGGCCCTTGCCGCGCGCGATCATCCAGCGGTTCACCGGCACCGTCACGACGAACGCGACGGCCAGCGAGAACGCCAGCGCCGTCCAGAACAGCCAGTGCGCGACGCCCGCGTCCATGGCGCCGGGCA
>JASLAV010000285.1 GCA_030146905.1 Lentzea sp.
GCCGGCTGGCTCGCCCCGATCCCCGGTGGCGCGGGCCCGATGACCGTCGCGATGCTGCTGACCAACACCGTCGAAGCAGCCGAGCGCGCTCATGCAGCGGTCTGACGCGGAAGCGCTCATGCCGGAACAGCGCTGGCGCTCCGGTCCCGCCAAGCACCTGCCGTTCGCGCTGGTGCTCGGGATCGGCGCGCTGGGGCTGGTGCGGATCTTCCAGTACCACTGGCGGCAGGGCGCGGTCCTGCTCGGCGTGTCGCTGCTGGTGGCGGCGGTGCTGCGAATCCTCGTGACGGACGAGCAGGCCGGCCTGATCAAGATCCGCGGCCGCGGCATGGACGCGTTCCTGTACTCGACGCTGGGAGTCGTGGTGATCGACGTGGAGCTGACGATCACCGGCGGACCTATCAGCCGATAGAGCGGTCGACGAGGACCACGACCAGGAGGACGAGTTCCATCGGCACGACGACGCCGGGCAACGTCAGCCGTTCGTAGATCAGCCCCGTCATCGCGAAGTACAGCGAGACGACGGTCATCCGGTCGCCGGGCAGCCCCGCCTCCGCGTTGAACGCGACGTTGGCCTCGATGTTGCCGGCGATCGTCTTCGTGAGTGCCCGCTGGATCTCAGGCCTCCTCGTGGCCTCCAGCCGCAGCTCCATCATCGCCAGGTAGCAGGCCTTGTCGGCGTCCGCGCGCTTGATGATGTCGTGCATGAACTTCACGGTCAGCGACCTGTCCCGCGGCATCGCCAACGACTCCGCCACCGACTCGTCGGACGGCATGAGCCTGTCGTGCACCCGCGTCATCACCTCCGACATCAGCTCGTCGCGGTTGGCGAAGTAGTTGGACGCCGTGCCCACCGGCACGCCCGCCTTCGCATCGATCGCGCGGTAGGTCAGCCCCCGCGCGCCCTCCTCGGCCAGGACGTCGATCGCCGCGTCCAAGAGCGCAGTTCGCCGTGCTTCGTTCCGGACCACGATGCCTCCTTGACAACCACTACAGACATAGTACTACAGTTGTCGTGGTTTTACGACTGAGGGGGTTCGACATGCGAAAGCTCGTCTACTACGTGGCAGTGACGCTCGACGGTTTCATCGCGGCCGAGGACGGCACCTTCGACGGCTTCATCTTCGAGGGCGACCACATGGCCGGCATCAACGCCGAGTACCCGGACACGCTGCCCACCCAGTTCCGCGAGGCGCCGGGCCTGCAGGACGCGCCGAACCGGCACTTCGACACGGTCCTGATGGGCCGCCACACCTACGAGGTGCCGGGCGGACTGCCCTCGCCCTACGCGCACCTGCGCCAGTTCGTCGTGTCGTCCACGGTGACCGGCACACCGCCCGACGTCGAGGTGATCAGCTCGGACGTCGCCGGCCGCGTGCGCTCGCTGAAGGAGGAGGACGGCCTCGACATCTGGCTGTGCGGCGGCGGCAAGCTGGCCGCCGAACTGCTGCCGCAGATCGACGCGCTGTTGCTCAAGATCCACCCGGTGGTGTTCGGGCGCGGAATCCCGTTGTTCGACGGGAAGGCCGGCATCACCGCGTTCCGGCGCACCGGTGCACAGCTGTTCGAGAGCGGAGTTTCGTTCATGACTTATGAACGAGCATGAGAAAATGATTGACGGGCGCCGCACGCGCCCGCAATACTTGTGCCACATCAAGCCGAAGGGAAACGCCATGACGAGCCACGAGATGCGGAACCGGCACTCCAGCCGCGCCGCTGCGTGCGTGCGCCCGTCGGGCCGACCCGGCCTGCGGCGACCGTTCTTGCAGGTGAGCTCCTTGTAGTGGCCTCGTCCAGGTCACAACAGGGAGCCGCCCCCTCGGGAAACCGAGCGGGCGGCTCCTTTTGTTTGCTGCGCATTAAATTAGCCCTTGTAGCTCAATGGAGAGAGTGCGGCGCTACGAACGCCGAGATTCAGGTTCGACTCCTGGCAAGGGTGCTGACGGGTGCGAGGGAGACGGAAACCCGCCTCATTCGGGATGAGGAAAAACCGCGTTCGACTCGCGGGCATCCGACTGTTTGCGAACACCCCCGTGGTCCAGTGGACACGACACCGGCGTCCGAAGCCGGAGACGCAGGTTCGACTCCTGCCGGGGGTACGCGTCCTCTGAGGTGCTGGTGGCGGCACGCCCGACTGTTACGCGGGAGGACCAGGTTCGAGTCCTGGCAGGGGAACTCAATGTCATTTCCTTGACAACTGACTCGCGAGCTTGTTCCCGGAGCAAGACTGTGGGCATGTTGGCCCACCTGAACGCGCAGGTCGCGCACCACAGAGCGATCGTCCGGATGCCGGGAACGGCTCGTCCGGCATCGCGATCTTCCAACCATCGAGCGTTGTGCGTCATTTGACGTGGTGGGACAACTGGATGATCTGGTACTCGACGCACCGGCAGGTCGTGTCGTGTCGTGGGAGGGGACTGGCTCGTGCCACTTGCGCCGACAGAGCACCGGACCATAGTCACCGTCGACATCGCGGACTTCAGCAACAACCAGCGGATGGCCATCCACCAGACCGAGGTGCGCGACGGCCTCTACGGCGTGGTGAAGCGAGCGTTCGACAGCGTCGGGATCGACTACGACAGGTGCTACTCCGAGGACCGCGGCGACGGCATGCTGATTCTCGTCCCCGCCACCTTTCCCAAGAGCGAGCTCGCCGACAAGCTGCCAGAACGACTGCTCTCGGAGATCCGCCGGTTCAACTCGACCAGGGTCGCCGAGGCCAGGATGAAGCTGCGGGTCGCGGTGCACGCGGGCGACATCCGCAAGGACGACCACGGCTGGATCGGCCTCCCCGTCATCGTGGCGTTCCGGATCCTGGACGCCCATGACGCGAAGGTGGCGCTGCGGCACTCCGACGGCCTGCTGGCGATGATCGCCTCCGACCACTTCTACACCGAGGTGATCCTGCAGGACCCCGGCACCGCTCCGGAGGCCTACCGCCAGATCGAAGTGCTGATCAAGAGCTTCAAGGGCCACGCGTGGCTGCGCCTGCACGGCGAGAACCCGGGCCCGAGCCGCCATCCCCCGGTCACCGAGCCCGACGACGAGTCGACGGTGCTGCCGCTCAACCCGGCCGAAGAGCTCGACGAACTCGAGAGCTGGCTGTTCAAGATCGACGTGCCGGACCTGCCCATGCTGATCAGCCAGGTCACCGGATCACCCGCGCCTGCTCAACCGCTCGGCTCCGCCTGGGAGGCGTACCGCTTCCTCGCCGACTGCAACGCCGGACCCGACGGAGTTCCACCCACGATCAAGTTCATCGCGCTCATCGCCCAGAAGGTCGGTGGTGAGACGGGCGTCCACCTGGAGGAGTGGGCCCATCAGACTGCGGGAAGGTTGCGACGCCCCCTCGCCGTGGAGCAGCACCGCGAAATCCACCTGCCGATACCGGCAGACCCGCACCTGCACCTGATGTTCTCGATCAAACCTGATTCGATCGACTCCGGCAGGTGCATCCTCTCCTTCTGGCGTCAGGACAACCCGCACGACTGGCCACCACAGCGCGGCGGAGTTCACGAGTTGAGCATCGACGACTTGGAATACCAAGTCGACGAAGTGATCATTCAGGCGGAGAGCGCCTGGGCCGACCAGTCCGCGTCCGTGACCCTGGAATTTCTGATGGCACGCCAGATGCTTCAATTGCCGATCTACACGTGGCGCAAGGAGCACAGTTCCGGCGATCCACGCCCGCTCGCGTTCGACTACACCCTGATCATGCGTTCACTCGAAAGAATGCAATCGAAACACTGGCACCGCGCCTGGCGCATGCGTTGGGACTCTATGCTGGAGGACCCCGCCGCAGAGCGAATTCACTCGGTCGGAGCACCACCGGCAGGGGACAATCCGATCGATGCCATGCTGAGTGATTCCAGATGGATTGGGCTGGTAATGGACAAACCGCCATCCGCTCGCCCTGAGCCGCGTACGACGACGGAGTTCCTGATACCGGCGCTGAGAGCCGGTCTGCCGGTGGTCCTGTGGCATCCGACGGCCACCCCCGAGGAGTTGCGCGCGCTCGTCGACCGCTTGGCCGGTGGGCCCGGTGGCGTGCTTGACCTGCCGGAACAGCGCAAGGAAACCCATCTGTCCGCGGGCCCCGACGACCTCGTCCGAGATCTCGTGGTCCTCTGGGACGACCCGAGCAGAACCCTCGTTTTCGATCAACCGTCGTCGAACCCGGCCAGTGGACTGAAGGGGCAGGACGGATGAGCGCTGACGAGCCCAGAGCCGACACCCAGCGGCCCGGCGAGGCACCCGACTGGTGGATCTACCGGGGAACCGGACGCCCGCTGCAGGACATAGACCTCACGCAGATCCTCCCGCCGCCCCCGCCCTGGCGGAACTACGGAGGACCCCTGCCCTCGTCCGACGGGCATCCACCGGAGGACGACGGCGAAGCGCTCCGCCGGCTGGGCTCGGAGTACCGCACGACCCGGCAGCACGTCGATCCCCACGAGCTCGACATGGTCAACGCGAGCCTGTACCTGCGGCGGCCTTTGCTGCTGACCGGGAAGCCAGGTGTCGGCAAGTCCGCCCTCGCGTACCGCATCGCGCACGAGCTGCGGCTCGGCCGAGTGCTC
>JASLAV010000292.1 GCA_030146905.1 Lentzea sp.
GCGTTGCGGCGTGCGTTGCACGATCGGGGAGAGACGCGGTGACAACGGCACCAGATCACCTCGACGTCGCCGCCTACGTGCTCGGCATCCTCGATGCCGATGAGGTGGAGGCGTTCGAGAACCACCTGACCGAATGTCGGCGGTGCGCTCTTGACCTGCGCGACTTCGCGGTGGTGCCGGATCTCATCGACGAGGCCGACGCGGGCGGGATGTTGCGCGGCACGGCCCCGGAACGCCCCGACGGCAAGTCGGTGCGGGTCATGCTCGACGCCGTCGCGGCACGCAGGAAGCGCAGGCGTTGGTTCGTCGCCCAGGGTGTCGCGGCCGCCGCCGCCGGCATCGTGGCGGTGACGGCAGTCGTCACGTCGCTGGTCGTGCGCGGCAGCGACGACGGTTCCAACTCGGCCGCACCCCAGAACTCGAACACCACGACGTCCCAGACGCCCGTGGCGAACAACTCGAGCGACGCCTCGATGAAGGTGCAGCAGCAGGACCCGAACAGCGGTGTCTCCGCGAAGATCACCGCGGCGGACAAGCCCTCGGGAACCTCGATGGACATCGAGGTCAGCGGCATGTCAGGCCCCAGCAGGGGATCGCTCGTCGCCGTGGGACGCGCGGGACGCGTCGCCCAGGTCACGTCCTGGTACGCGCCTGAACCGGTCGGAGGCGACTCCAAGACCATCAAGCTCCAGGCGAACGTGGCCATGCGCTGGCACGAGATCGCGGCGTTCCGGATCATCGACGAGAACGGCAAGACCCTCCTCGAGGCCGTCGCGTCCTGACGTTTCCCGACACCAGCCCACTGCCCCCGCCGGATCCGTGAGATCCTGTGGGGGCAGTAGTCGTTTTCGGGGAGGCAATCTACGTGGTGATGGGCCCGTCAGCGGTCGAGCGCTGGCTCGATCTGTCCACAGAGGAGCTGCGCGCTCAGGTCAAGCAGCTCGTGTCCGCCCGGCTACCGGGTGATCACGCGGTGTGGCAGGCGGTTCGGCGTCATCCTGCGCTGGTCCCGCGCATCCGCGGTGTCCTCTCCGGACTCGCGGCGACGGCGGCCGGCAGCAAGGACGAGGCCATGCAGAAGGTCTGGATCTCGAAAGCGCGCGCCGCCCTCGACCAGCCGTACGTCGCGCCGGTGAAGGCCGCGCGCAAACCTGCGGTCAAGGAGGTTCCCGCCGAGGAACCCGAACCGGTGATCGAGCTGCGTGAACCGGAGCCCCAGCAGGTCAGGCAGCCGCACAAGGCCATTCCGACCATGCTCTTCCAGGAGCCGAGCTAGGAGCCGCAGCCCGATGGTCGTCTTCGGATCGCTCATCTCCCTGTCCGGTCTGCTGATCCTGTTGTTCCGCGACGCCCCGCTGGGTGGACTGAGCCCCGCGGTGGCCGGGTGGGTGATGATCCCGCTCGGCCTGGTGTTCGCGGTGCTGGGGTTCCTGCGCAACCGCCGCAAGCGGGCGCAGAAGGGCCCAGGCCCCGTCGGCAACCCGATCCAGCGCGCGAAGGCGCTGCCGAGGCTGTGGAAGGCGTGGCGCGGTGGCAACTACCCCGACCTGCCGCGCAGCCAGGTGGTGCTGTGGGCGGTGGCGCTGGTGTACCTCGTGTCGCCGATCGACATCGTGCCGGAGCTGCTTCCGGTGATCGGTGTGACCGACGACGCGGGTGTCCTCGTGTGGCTGCTGAGCAGCCTTTCCCTCACCTCAGGCTCGTACCTGCGCTGGGAGAAGGACCATCGCGACCCTGGTCGCGGGATCGAGGCCCCGTGAGGCCTCCTCGCGCATGATGCCGGCGAGGCCGGGTGAGGCCTCGGTCACGGCCTGGAAGCCCAGGCGCTCGTAGTAGGGCGCGTTCCACGGCACGTCGCGGAAGGTCGTGAGCGTCACAGGGCGGTCGCCGCGGGTCACGTGCTCGATCAGCGCGGCGCCGATCCCCTGGCGCGCGTGTGAGGGGTGCACGCTGACCTGGTGGACGTGCGTGGCGCCGTCGACCTCGCCGATGGCGATGAACGCCACGGGCACGCCTTCGGCGCCGATGGCCACCCACACCTCGTGTTTTGCGAGGTCTTCGAGGGACATCGGGTCGTCGTCGGCGATCTCCGGCATGCCGAAGGCGCGGAACGGTTCCCCGGACGCGATTTCGATCTCCTGGAGGTACGTCAGCTCGGCTGGTTGGGCGAGACGGATCAACACGCCCACCATCCTGGTAGGTCGGACGCGGACCTCGCAGCCGGATGGCGTTAAAGTTCCGGCTTGATGCGAACGAAGACCGTGCGCGTCCTCCTGGTCGAGGACGATGATGGCGACGCCGTGCTCGTCGAGGCACTGCTCGAAGAGGCGAACGCGCCGTTCATCCTGTCGCGCGCACACACGCTGGCCGAGGCGGAGGAGAAGCTCTCCGACGCCCAATGCGTGCTGCTCGACCTCGGCCTGCCCGACTCCCAGGGTCTCGACGGCCTGCACCGGCTGCTGAAGAAACCGAACGCGCCCGCGATCCTCGTGCTGACGGGCCTCGACGACGAACGCGAGGGCATCGACGCCGTCGCGGCCGGCGCGGAGGACTACCTGATCAAGGGCCAGGTCGACGGCGAGCTGCTGCTGCGCGGCGTCCGGTACGCCGTGGAGCGGCGCCGGGCGGAGGAGGCCCAGCGCCTGCTGCGCGAGGCCGAGCTGATCGCCGCCGAGCGGTCCCGCCTGGAACGCGGCCTGCTCCCTCCCCCGCTGCTGCAGAACTCGGACGTCGGGCTCGACGTCCGCTACCAGCCCGGTGGGCAGCGGATGCTGCTCGGCGGCGACTTCTACGACGCCGTCGGCATGCCGGACGGCACCGTGCACGCCATCATCGGTGACGTCTGCGGCCACGGCCCCGACGAGGCCGCGCTGGGCGTCTGCCTGCGCATCGCGTGGCGTGCGCTGATCCTCGCCGGCGAGCCGGCGGAGAAGGTGCTGCACACGCTCGACCAGGTCCTGGTCGCGGAACGGCACGGCGAGGGCATCTTCACCACCGCCTGCATGGTGACCGTGGCACCGGACCGGCGTTCGGCGCGCTACTTCCTCGCGGGGCACCCCGAGCCGTTGCTGACGGTCGGGCGCCAGATCGTGGACCTGCCCCCGTCGAAGATCGGCGTCCCGCTCGGCGTGCTGCCCGACTACGCCTGGACCGGCGTCGACGTGCAGCTGCCTCCCGGCTGGTCGCTGGCGTGCTACACGGACGGGTTGATCGAGGGCAGGGTGCCGGAGGACACCGACCGGCTCGGCGTCGAACGCCTGTGCGAGATCCTGGACAGACACCTGAGGAACGGACCCGATTGGATGGACTCGGTCATCGCGGAGGTGACGGAGCTCAACGGCGGGCCGCTCGACGACGACGTGGCAATCCTGCTGTTGAAGGGCGGAAAGTGACGCTGCCGGAAAGGCTGCCCGCGAGCCGCCTGCTCGCCGCCATCGTGGTGGTCCTGCTCGCGATGACAGCGGTGGCGATCGCGTCGACCGTCGTCGCCCTCGACGGCTTGAGCAACGCCAGGGCGAGGTCGGTCGAGAAGGTCGAACCCGCGGGGCGCATGGCGAAGGACCTCAACCGGGCGCTGCTCGACGAGGAGACCGGTCTGCGCGGGTTCGTGCTGACCGGCGATGACTCCTTCCTCACCCCTTACGTGGACGGCCGCAAGGCGGAGGTGGAGTCCGCGGAGAGCGTGCGCGACCTCGTCGGCGACGTCAACGGCCGGGTGGGCCGCATCGAGGAGCTGGCGCGGCAGTGGCGGGGCCAGTACGCGGAACCGACGATCGCGGGCATCCGGCTCTCCGGGCCCGCCATCTCCGCCACGCGCGACATCGACCGCGGCAAGGTGATCTTCGACCAGCTCCGCACCGAGGTGGCGGCGCTTCAGACCGACATCGCCGAGCTCAGCGCGAGCGCGCGCGACGAGCTGGACCACGCGGCGAAGGTCGTGTTGTGGCTGGTCATCGGCATGGGCGTGATGCTCGTCTCGGTGATCGGCGGGTTGTCGCTGCTGCTGCACCGCCTGCTGATCGCACCGCTGGCGGACCTCGCCGACCACACCCGGCAGGTCGCGTCCGGCGACTTCGACCACCAGATCGACGTCAGCGGTCCGCGCGAGACGGTCATGCTCGCCGAGGACGTGGACGCGATGCGCCGCCGGATCCTGCAGGAGCTCGAAACGCTCGACGCGGCGAAGACGGAGCTGCAGCGGTCCAACTCCGAGCTGGAGCAGTTCGCCTACGTCGCCTCGCACGACCTGCAGGAACCGCTGCGCAAGGTCGCGTCGTTCTGCCAGCTGCTGCAACGCAGGTACGGCGGCCAGCTCGACGAGCGCGCCGACCAGTACATCACCTTCGCCGTCGACGGCGCGAAGCGCATGCAGGTGCTGATCAACGACCTGCTGGCGTTCTCCCGCGTCGGCAGGCTGACCCGCGAGCAGACGGTGGTCGACCTCAACGAGATCATGCGCCAGGTCGTGGACAGCTACTCCGAGCGCATCGAGGAGACCGGAGCGCGCCTGGAGATCGCGGACCTGCCCCCCATCCGGGGCGAGGCTTCCCTGCTCAGCGCGGTGTTCCAGAACCTGATCAGCAACGCGCTGAAGTTCAAGGGAGAGGAGGCGCCGGTCATCGGCGTCGACGTCGAACGCGACGACGAGATGTGGAAGTTCACGGTGCGCGACAACGGCATCGGGATCGAGCCCGAGTACGCTGATCGGATCTTCGTCATCTTCCAGCGCCTGCATCCGAAGGACGCTTATCCGGGCACGGGCATCGGACTGGCGATGTGCCGGAAGATCGTCGAGTACCACGGCGGCACGATCTGGCTGAAGACCGATGTGGACTCGGGCACGAGTTTCGAGTTCACCCTGCCCGTGGTACCCCAGATCGTTGCCGAAGCAGAGGAAGTACATGTCTGAGTCACCGCTGAACGTGATCGACGTCCTGCTCGTCGAGGACGACCCCGGCGACGCCCTGATGACCCAGGAAGCCTTCGAACACCACAAGATCCGCAACACGCTGCACGTGGTGAAGGACGGGGTGGAGGCGCTCGAGTTCCTGCGGCGCGAAGGCCAGTACGCGAACGCGCCCAGGCCGGGCCTGATCCTGCTGGACCTGAACCTGCCGCGCAAGGACGGGCGCGAGGTGCTGAGCGAGGTCAAGGCCGACGCGGAGCTCCGCTCGATCCCGGTCGTCGTGCTGACGACCTCGGAGGCCGAGGAGGACATCCTGCGCAGCTACAGCCTGTACGCCAACGCCTACGTCACCAAGCCGGTGGACTTCGACAGGTTCATCGACGTGGTCCGTCAGATCGACGACTTCTTCGTCACCGTGGTGAAGCTGCCTCGCTGATCACCGCCGCACTGAAGTCCAGGCACTTCCGACAGATCTGGGCTTCGGCGCCTTGGTGGACCGGTTTCGTCTCGCTGCAGAAGGAGCAGTCGCCGACCTCGGCGACCCGAGCCTCCGCCACGCAGAGATCGCAGATCAGAGCGGCCGGTCCCGCCATCAGCTTGCCGACCTGGTCGGCCGCACGTTCGCAGAACCAGCACCGTTCGACCCGCTTGGACTGCTCGACGATCTGGTGGACGCGCTGGTGGCTCATCTTCAGCGCTTCCGCGATCTCGCGCATCGACCCGCCGGCGCGGTGCAGCCGCAGCACGCTGTGCTGGTAGACGGCCTTGGCGATGTCGGCCTTGTCCTGTGCCGCGGCCGCGGCGGTACCCGCCCTGCGCGCCGCGACCAGCAGTTCCTCGTCGAGTGTCATGGCGTCTAGGCTAGCTAGACGCGTCTAGTGCGTCTAGACAGTCACTCGTCCGGCTCAGTCGACGCTGCGCACGATCAGCGGGTCGTCATCCGCCTGGACCACCCATTCCTGCGGCTCGCGCGGATCGGGGACCACAGGGGCCCAGATGCCCGTCCCACCGGGACGGACCGGTTTGCCCGGCTCGACTTCATTTCGCACAGTCATGCCTTCTGGCTACCCGTTCGCGAGGAACGTATGCCCGACAGCATGGTCGTGATGGCGTCCATGACCCGCGAGGTGGCCTCGTCGAGCACCTCCGCGGTGATCTCGCGGTCGTACAGGTCGGACAGGTCCACCGGCGCGCCCGCGACCACCTCGACCTCCTTGCGCGGCAACAGCCTCGGCAGCAGGGCACCCCTGGGCAGCAGGTCCTGGGTCCCCCACTCGGCGACCGGCACGACGGGCACGCGGGCTTCGAGCGCCATCCGCGCGACACCGGACTTGCCCTTCATCGGCCAGTTGTCCGGATCGGCGGTGAAGGCGCCCTCGGGGAACGCCATCACGCACTCGCCGTTGCGGAGCGCCTCCACGGCGGGCCCCAGCGCCTCCGAGGCCTTCACCGTGCCCCGTTCGACCGGGACGTGCCCTCCCGAGCGCATGACCCTGCCGAAGACCGGCACGCGCCACAGGGAGGCCTTCGCGAGCACGCGCGGCACGCGGTCCGACATCAGCGCGAACACGACGGCGGCGACCGCGTCGGCGTTCGACAGGTGGTTGAACGCGAGGATCACGCCACCACTGCCCGGCACGTGCTGCTTGCCGCGCACCTTCAGCCGGACGAACAGCACGACGAACGGCCAGAGCACGTCGATCGCGAGCGAGAACCAGAATCCCCGGCCCCTGCGGGGCATCTTCCACGTCCAGGCGGCCAGCTCGAGCGGCGTCACGTCTGGTATTCGAGCACGCCGCCGTTGTCGATTCTGGTCAATTCGCCACGTTCGACGAGAACGTCCAGGTGAGCGGCGGTCTCGCCGACCGCCAGCGCCTGGTTGAACACGTCCAGGTCGTCGAACCGGCGCTGGCGGCGGGTCCAGCCGATCTTGCGGGCGGTCTCGAACGCGGTGCCGCCCGCGGCGGCGAGCATCTCCACCAGGCGCTGCTCGTGGTGGTCGAGCAGCTCGTCGACGCGGGCGTGCGAGCTGTCGGTCACCGGGCCGTGCGCCGGCAGCAGCGTGAGGTCGGGCAGCTCGCGCGTCAGCCGCAGCGAGGTCATGTAGTCGCCGAGCGGCAGCTCGGGGCGCAGCGGCTCGAACCCGATCGACGGCGTGATGTGCGGCAGCACGTGGTCGCCGGAGAAGAGGACCTTCGCGGCGTGGTCGACGAACACGACGTGGCCGCGGGTGTGGCCGGGCGTGGGAACGACCTCGAGCTTGCGGTGTTCGAGCTCGACGGTGCCGCGGACGAGCCACTCGTCCGGCTCCTCGTAGTCGCGCAGGGCGTCGTCCCTGTTGACGTGGTGCATGATCTTGATCCACGTCTCCGCGAGCTCGCTCGCACCCCATTTGCGCAGGTCGGTGACGTGCTGGTCGTCCTGTCCGTGCAGCATGTGCCGCAACGACGGCTGCTCGCCGAGCCCCAGCCCGATCCTGCTGCCGAACAGGCGGCGCAACGACACCGCCATCGTGAAGTGGTCGCGGTGGACGTGCGTGACGAGGAACCTGCGGATGTCCTCGAAGCCCTTGTCCAACGTGCCGAGGGCGGCTTCGAGCTGGTCCCTCGCCTCGTCCAGCGCCCAGCCCGAGTCGATCATGACGAGGCCGTCGCCGTCCTCGACCGCGTAGACGTTGACCGCGCGCAGCCCGTCGTTCGGCAACGGCAGCGGGATGCGGTGCACACCTGGTGCCACCTCGAACGCGCCCGGCTCACTCCACAACGCCCGCTCACCTCAATTGTTAGCCCCCACAACTATCTACCGGATGGTAACCCGGTACTCGGGGTGCTTGTCGATGTACTTCGCCACGAATGGGCACGTGGGTGAAACCTTTACCCCACGTGCCTGGGCGTCGTCGAGCGCGAACTGGGCGAGCTTCCCGCCGAGGCCCTGTCCGGCGTAGGCGTCGTCCACCTCGGTGTGCACCAGCGCGACGACGTCACCGATGGTGCGGTACTCCAGGAACCCCGCGAGCGCGCCGTCGACGTGGACCTCGTAGCGGCTCTCGGCCTCGTTGTCGGTGACCATGCCGACCATCTTGCACCGGGCGGATGGAAAATGACGGCATGGACGTCTACCTGCTGATCCTGGGTGACCACCTGCCCAACCCGTGCACGGGCGAGGAGGTCTCCCAGGCCGACCGGCTGCGGGCGATGGTCGAGCAGGCGGTGGTGGCGGAGGAGGCGGGGTTCACGGGCGTCGCGATCGGCGAGCACCACTTCACCCGCTACATCGTGTCGGCGCCCGAGCTGCTGCTGGCGGCCGTGGCGGCGCGCACGTCGACGTTGAAGCTTTCGACCGGCGTGACGCTGCTGGCCCACCGCGACCCGGTGCTGGTGGCGGAGTCGCTCGCGACGCTGGACGTGCTGTCGGACGGCCGCGCGGAGCTGATCGTGGCGCGCGGCGTCGACCAGCAGACCGACGCGGCGTTCGGGGTGCAGCCCGGTGAGCTGCGGGCGCGGTTCGAGGAGCACCTGCGGTTGCTGCTCAAGCTGCTGGAGGAGCCGTCGGTGAGCTGGGACGGCCGGTTCAGGGGCCAGCTGAGCGACGTGACCACGACGCCGCGGCCGGTGCAGAAGCCGCGGCCGGCGGTGTGGATCGGGTCGGGGTCGGCGGTGTCGGCCGACCTGGGCGCGGAGCTGGAGATGCCGCTGATGCTGCCGTCGACGCTGCGGGACCCGTCGATCTACGCGGACGTCGTGCGGCGCTACCGCGAGCGCTTCCCCGGTGGACGCGTCGGTGTGCCGAGCCACGTGTTCGTGGCGCACGACGACGCCCGCGAACGGTGGCGGCCGCACCTGGCCGAGTACGCGCGGTTCGCGGACCCCTGGCGCGGGGACGGCGACATCGACGTCGACGCCATCATGGACGGTGCCGCGGTGTGCGGGACGCCGGACGACGTGGTGCGGCGGCTCAACGAGCTGGCGGAAAAGCTGTCGATCGACGCGCACCTCGTGATGGTCGACATCGGTGGCATGCCGCACGAATCGGTCATCGAGACGATCCGCCTGTTCGGCGCGGAAGTACTTCCGAAACTTGTTTAACGCGCGCGCTGCCAGGGGTTAACACTCGCCGGGCAGGATGGAGTCCGTGGGCATCACCGTCATCGGCATCACGCATCCGGGTCAGGTCGGGGCGCTCCCCGGCGGCACGAACGTGCTGGTGCTGGCCGACGACGGCACGCACGCCGACGAGTTCCTCGACACCGACTTCCACGCGCACCAGCTGGTGGTGCGCGCACGCGGGCGCGGGTCGGCGTTCTTCGGGGTGGCTGACAAGGCCCGTGAGCTGGGTGCGAGCCGGGTTCTCTTCGGCGGGTTCCGGAACGGCGCGCCGGACGCCGTCGCAGGGGAGGACCCCGCGCTCGTCCTCGACTCCCCCGGCCTCATCGCGTTCAACTCCTCCTTCGCCGGGCACATGGCGGACTGGGTCCGGCCGGCGAGTGCGTACGGTGACGGCATCGTCACCTGGCTCACCCGCAACTCCGCCAGGGCGGGACTGCGCGTGGTGCGCGCCGATCTCCGCCACGATCCATTGAGGACTGATGAGATCGCGCTCATGCGAAAGTTGACGGCGTAGTCAGCCGAAGGCCGAAGACATTGCGGCAGCAGTGAAATATCGTTTCCTCCGCAGCACCTCGCGCAGCTGAGAGTTCTCTCAGCGCGGGCGAACGGGGCGGGGTCACCGGGGTTGATCTCAGGGTCTTCTCAGTGAAGAACCTGACCCTTCGGTGTGCCCGTGTAGCCGAAGATGGTGCGCACAAGACCCACAGGAGGGGACGAACAGTGAGCGCGTCCGATGGAGTCGCGGCCAGAGCCGTTGACGTGTGGAAGTCCTACGGGTCCGGCGATGCCGCCGTGACCGCGCTCGCGGGGGTGAGCGTCGACCTGGAGAAGTCCAGGTTCACCGCGATCATGGGCCCGTCGGGGTCCGGCAAGTCCACGCTGATGCACTGCCTCGCGGGGCTGGACGACGTCACGAGCGGCGAGGTCTGGGTGGGCGGTACCAAGGTCACCGGTCTGAAGGACCGCGGGCTGACCGAGCTCCGGCGGGACAAGGTCGGTTTCATCTTCCAGCAGTTCAACCTGCTGCCGACGCTGACGGCGGAGGAGAACATCACGCTGCCGCTCGCGATCGGTGGCAAGAAGATCGACAGGGACTGGTTCGACGTCGTCGTCGACACGGTGGGCCTGCGGGACAGGCTGACCCACCGGCCGACGCAGCTCTCGGGTGGCCAGCAGCAGCGCGTCGCCTGCGCCAGGGCTCTCGTGTCGCGGCCCGACGTCGTGTTCGCGGACGAGCCGACCGGCAACCTGGACTCGCAGTCCGGCGCGGAGGTCCTGGGGTTCCTGCGGCGGTCCGTGCACGAGTTCGGGCAGACGGTCGTCATGGTCACGCACGACCCGAACGCCGCCTCCTACGCCGACCGCGTCATCTTCCTCAAGGACGGCCACATCGTCCGCGAGCTGCTGTCGCCGTCGGCGGAAGAGGTCCTCGACACCATGAAGCACCTCGACGCGCCGGACTTCCAGCACAGCGCGGTGCCCGGTGCTTAAGGCGACGATCAAGAGCTTGCTGTCGCGCAAGCTCAGGCTGGTGCTGTCCGCGCTCGCGGTGGTGCTGGGCGTGATGTTCGTGTCCGGTTCGTTCGTGCTGACCGACACGCTGCAGCGTTCGTTCACCGACCTGTTCTCGTCGGCCTTCGCCAACGTGGACGTCTCGGTGGCGCCGAAGCAGGAGAAGGGCAAGCAGCCGGAACCGCTGACGCCGCAGGCGATCGCGGACGTGAAGGCGGTGCCCGGTGTGGCGTCGGCCGTCGGCGACGTGCAGGGCTCCGCGCGGCCGATCGGCAAGAACGGCAAGGTCATCACCACGTCCGGTGCGCCGCGGTACGGCACCAACTGGACGGGCACCGGTCTGGAGAAGATCCGCGAGGGCAGGGCTCCTCAGGGCGACGGCGAGGTCGTCATCGGCGCCTACCTCGCGTCGACCGGTGGTTTCAAGGTGGGCGACGACATCGCGCTGCTCACCCTGGAACCCAAGAAGACCTTCAAGGTCACCGGCGTCTACGAGTACGCGGGCGGCCGCGAGTCGCTCGGCGGCGAGCTGTCGGTGGCCTTCACCGAGCCGGTGGCCCAGAAGTTGTTGCTGGGCAAGGAGAACGCGTACTCGTCGATCACCGTGACGGCGGCGAGCGGGCAGTCGGACGACGCGCTGCGCGACGCGGTCGCGGCGAAGCTCGGCTCCGGCTACGAGGTGAAGACGGGGGCGGTGCTCGCGAAGGAGCAGGCCGACCAGATCAACGAGGGCCTGAAGTTCTTCAACTACGTGCTGCTCGGGTTCGCCGGCATCGCGCTGTTCGTCGGCATCTTCATCATCCTCAACACGTTCTCCATCATCGTGGCCCAGCGCACGCGTGAGCTCGCGCTGCTGCGGTCGATGGGCGCCTCCCGCGGCCAGGTCATCGGCTCCGTGGTGCTGGAGGCGTTCGTGATCGGCCTGATCGCGTCGATCGTCGGCCTCGGGGCGGGTGTGGGCGTCGGCGCGCTGCTCGCGAGCATCTTCAGCTCGGTGGGCGGCACGAACCTGCAGCTCGCGGGCATCGGCGTGCCCATGTCGGCGGTGATCTCGTCGTTCGCGGTCGGCATCGTCGTCACCATGATCGCCTCGGTCGTGCCGGCGCTGCGGGCGTCGCGGATCGCGCCGGTCGCGGCGATGCGCGAGGCGGCCACCCCCGACCGGCCGCTCACGAAGATCACGATCTTCGGCGCGGTCGTGCTGGCCGCCGGCGGCACGGCGCTGGGCCTCGGCTTCAACTCCGCCTCACTGCCGTTGATCTTCGGCGGCATCCTGGTGGCGTTCGTCGGTGTCGCGCTGCTGACCCCGCTGCTGTCCAAGCCGATGGTGTCGCTGATCGGCCGCCTGCTCTCGTGGTCGATGCCAGGCCTGCTGGGACGGCGCAACTCCGCGCGCAACCCGCGCAGGACCGCGATCACCGCGGCGGCACTGATGATCGGCATCTCGCTGATCACCGGTGTGAGCGTGGTGCTGACGTCGGCGACCAAGTCGATCGAGAAGCTGGCCTCCGGTCAGCTGCAGACCGACCTGATCATCTCCGGCGAGAGCCAGATGGAGGACCAGCCGGCGACGTTCAAGCGGGAGGTGCTGACCCAGGTCGAGAAGACCGACGGCGTCAGCTCGGCGTTCGGCTGGGCCTCCGACGGCGTGCTGCAGGGCGACGACCAGTTGTTCGCGATCGCCGTCACCGACGTGCCCGCGATGAGGACGATGCTCGCCCTCAAGCCGAAGTCCGGCGAGATCGCGCCGCTGCGGGACGACCAGATCGCGCTGCCGGAGGACCTCGCCACCGAGAAGGGCTGGTCGGTGGGCAGCACGGTGGCGCTGCAGCTCGCGAAGGGCGAGCCCCGCACGTTCACGGTCGGGTTCGTCTGGGCCAAGACGCAGGCGCTGCAGGGTGCGGTCGTGCTGCCGGAGTCGGCGGCCGGTGGCTTCCGCTCCGCCCAGATCGGCCAGGCGTTCGTGCAGGTGAAGCCGGGCGTGGCGGCGGCGGACGTGCAGAAGCGCGTCGAACCGCTGTTCGCCGACGACCCCGAGATCACCGTGCAGGACCGCAGCGCGTTCGTGAAGCAGACGACCTCGCAGTTCGACACGGTCCTGCTGATGATCCAGATCCTGCTGGCGCTCGCGATCCTGATCGCGGTGCTCGGCGTCATCAACACGCTGGCGCTGTCGGTGATCGAGCGGACCCGCGAGCTGGGCCTGCTGCGCGCCATCGGCATGCGGCGCTCGCAGGTGATGCGGATGATCACCGTCGAGTCGGTGGTGATCTCGGTGTTCGGCGCGGTGCTCGGCCTCGCGGTCGGTGCCGCGCTGGGCGTCGCGACCGTGCAGGCGCTGAAG